>JAGQTW010000172.1 GCA_020438785.1 Mycobacterium sp.
GCATCCTGATCATCACGATCAACCGCCCCAAGGCGAAGAATGCGGTGAACGCCGCGGTCAGCAATGGCCTGGCGGCCGCGATGGACAAACTCGACGACGATCCCGGGCTGTCGGTGGGCATCGTCACCGGCGCCGGCGGCTCGTTCTGCGCGGGGATGGATCTCAAGGCCTTCGCCCGCGGCGAGAACGTCGTGGCCGAGGGCCGCGGCCTGGGCTTCACCGAGCGGCCACCGGCCAAGCCGCTGATCGCCGCCGTGGAGGGCTACGCGCTGGCGGGCGGCACGGAGTTGGCGCTGGCCACCGACCTCATCGTGGCCGCCAAGGATTCCGCGTTCGGCATTCCGGAGGTCAAGCGCGGGCTGGTCGCCGGTGGCGGCGGGCTGCTGCGACTGCCGCAGCGCATCCCCTATCAGATCGCCATGGAACTCGCACTGACCGGCGAGAACCTGCCCGCCGAGCGGGCGCACGAGCTGGGCCTGGTCAACGTGCTCGCCGAGCCGGGCCACGCCCTGGAGGCGGCGATCGGGCTGGCCGAGCGGATCACCGTCAACGGCCCGCTCGCGGTGGCCGCCACCAAGCGGATCATCACCGAGGCGCGGGGCTGGTCGCCGGAGGACCAGTGGAAGAACCAGGCCAAGATCATGATGCCGGTGTTCGGGTCGAACGACGCCAAGGAGGGCGCGATCGCGTTCGCCGAGAAGCGGGCGCCGAACTGGACCGGCAGCTGAGCCGGCCGGCGGCAGTCGTCAGCCGTCGGTGATTCCCAGCCGTCGGTGCAGGCGCACCAACGGCCTTGGCGCCCACCAGTTCCACCTGCCCATCACGTGCATGAAGGCGGGCACCAGCACCAACCGCACCAGGGTTGCGTCGACGAGCACGGCCACGGTCAGGCCGACGCCGAAGAGCCGCAGGGCGGACAGTTGCGCGGCCGCGAGTGCCGCGAACGTGATCGCCATGATCAGCGCCGCCGCGGTGATCACCCGAGCGGTGTGGGCGACGCCCAGTGCGACACTCTCGTCGTTGTCGGCGGCGGCCGGTGACCCGTCGTAGCCGAAGCCGAGCCAGAACTCCCGGATCCGGGAGATGAGGAACACCTCGTAGTCCATCGACAGCCCGAAGGCGATGCAGAACAGCAGCACCGGCATGTTGGCCACCAGGGTCCCGGTCGCTGTCGTCCCGAATCCGCCCAGGTGACCGTCCTGGAAGATCCAGACGATCGCCCCGAACGCGGCCGTCAGGGACAGGACATTGAGCGCCAGTGACTTGACGGGCAGCACCACACTGCCGGTCAGCAGGAACAGCAACACCAGCGTGATGATCGCGATCAGGCCGAGCACCAGTGGCAGCCGGCTGACGATGCCGTGCACGGTGTCCCGGTTCGCCTGCGCGGTTCCGGCGAACTGAACCGCGCGGCCGCCGGGGGTGGGTACGGCGTGCAGTCGGTCGAGTTGGGTTTCCGAACGTTCGGAGAACAACGGGGCCGAACTGTCCACGGTGAGCAGGATGCTGCCCCGCACCTGCGCGGCGGGGGCGGACGGCGCTCCGGCGGGCCGGCCGGCGACGAATGCGCCGGTCGGTGCCGACACCGACGAGACGTCGGGCACGCGGGACAGCTCCGCCGCGTAGCGACCGATCTCCCCGGCGTTCAATGCGGCGCCGTCGGGGATGACGATCGGCACCGCCGTAGCGGCGTTGTTCGCGAAATCCTCGCGCAGCCGGTCGCCCACCTGGTGTGCCGACGCCGAGCGCGGCAGTACCCGGTCGTCGGGCAGACCCGGGCGGACGCCGAGGAACGGCGCACCCATCACCAGCAGCAGCGCCACCACGGCCACCCCGATCGGAACGGCGTGCCGCATCACGAATTGTGTTGAGCGATACCAGAATTGCTGCTCAACCGGGCGCGTGGCCACTTCGGGCCGGTGGAGCACGCGCCGGACGAACCGGCGCACATCGGCCGCCTCCAGCCGGTCGCCGAGCAGCATGATCACCGCCGGCGTCACCACCACCGCGGCGGCGGCGGCGAACGCGACCGTCGCGACCCCGGCGTAGGCGAACGACCGCAGGAACGGGATCGGGAACAACACCAGGACCGCCATCGACAGCGCAACGGTGGTCGCCGAGAACAGCACGGTCCGCCCCGCCGACACCATCGTGGTCATCAGCGCCTGCTCCCGGCTCGCGCATTCGCTCATCTCGTCGCGGAAGCGGCTGAGGATCAGCAGCGTGTAGTCGATCGCCAACGCCAACCCCATCGCCGTGGTGAGGTTGAGCGCGAAGATCGACACGTCGGTGAACAGCGTGACCAGCCTCAGCACGGCGAGCGAGCCGAGGATCGCCATCACCCCGACGGCGACCGGCAGGGCCGCCGCGAACAGCCCGCCGAACACCCAGACCAGCACCAGGAAGCTCAGCGGCAGGACCAGCGCCTCGGTGAACACCAGGTCACGCTTGGACTGCTCGGTGATCTGCAGGTTGACCATGGCCGGGCCACCGGCCCGGACGAGGATGGCGCCTCGGTCATGGGCCACCTGGTCGACCAGCGACTTGGTCACCGCCTGCTGGCGGCTGGGGTCACCGATGATCCCGGCGACGATGAGCCCGGACTTGCGGTCCCGGCTCACCAGGGCGGCGGCCGCCGCCCGCGGCGACGTCCACGCCGAGCTCACCTTGGCAACCTGGCCGGACCGTTGCAGTCGGTCGACGATGTCGGTCGCCACCACCCGGGCCTGCGGGCTGTCGAACCGGTCGGGCGCCGAGACCACGATCACCAGCTGGACATCACCCTCGCCGAACTTCTCGGTCAGCAGTTTGCGCGCGCTGGCCGACTCGGAGTTCGGACTCTCCAGGCCGCCGGCCGACAGGCTCTTGGCAACCGGGATCCCGAACACGGCGATGGCCACCATGGCCAGCGCGACGACCGCGATGACCCGGCGCGGTGCGGTAACGGTCAGCCGAGCAATCCGTCGCAGCACGTCGCGTCCTTCTGGCCTGGCCGAACCGATGTTTGCGAGGTTCTTCGCTTTACGTTTTCCGACCTCTCGGCAGGCTTATCATGCCGTAATCGTCAGTTGCCGGGAGGCCGATGTGCGCAGGAAGTGGCTCCTCGAGCCGAGCTGCCCCGGCTGATGTTCGTGGACTCCTACCTCCGGATCCTCCATTGGGACCGCCGGCTCCCGCTCAACCTCGATCTGGGACCGCTGCACCTCCACCTCTACTCGCGATCCGTCTTCTTCCTGTGGGTCACCGTGGGCCTCCTGGCGATCACAGGTGTCGCGGTACTGCTGTCACGCAAGCCGGAACTGATCCGGCGGTGGGGCAGCTGGATGGTGATCGCGCCGGCGTTCGGCATCCCGATCTGGCTCGGTCCCGGGCCCACCGCGGCCTTGGCAGCCGTCGTCGCCGTCATCGCCGTGGCGGAGTACGCGCGCCTGGTCAAGCTGCACAGGGTCGATGCCGCCCTGCTGCTCATGCTGGCGGTGCTGTACCCGGTCGCCGCCTGGCTGCGTCCGTCGCTGCTCGGGCTCGTCCCGATCGTGATACTGGCGTGCGCACTGCCCTCACTGTTCAGCAGCGACATCGAACAGGGCGGCACGCGCACCACGTTCACCGCGTTCGGTTCGGTGTGGATCTGCTGGTCGTTGGCGAATCTCGTGCTGCTGACACCCGATGCGTATCTGGTGTGCTTCGCCGTCGCGGTCACCGACGTCGCCGCGTGGTGCGGCGGGAACGGTCTGCGCCGCCTCGGCTGGGCGCGCAGGCCGCTGTCGCCGTTGAGCCCCAACAAGACGATCGGTGGTCTGGTCGGCGCCGTCATCGGAGCGTTCCTCGTGCTCACGTTGCTCGGCACGGTCACGATCGGACTGCTCGTCGCGGTCGCGTTCGGCAGCGTGCTCGGCGACCTGGTCGAGTCGATGATCAAGCGTCAGGCCCGGGTCAAGGATGCCGGTTCCTGGCTTCCCGGCTTCGGGGGTCTGCTCGACCGAATCGACTCGCTGTTGCTGGTCCTCCCACTCGCCTACTTCCTCGGATGAGCCGGCAGGACGCGGGCGTGAACGAGCGCGATTCGCGCGTCTGGTCGGCGATCGCGCGTCTGGTCGGCAGTCCCTACGGTCTGTTACTGGCGTTCGTGTGGGGTTACGCCGAAGCGTTGAGTTGGTTCATCGTCGCGGAGATGGCGTTGATCCTGTTCGCCGCCGCCGTCCCGCGGCGGGTGATGCCATGGGCCGCAGCGGTGATCGGCGGCTCCGTGCTCGGCGTGTTGACGAACGCCTGGCTGGTGACGCGGGGAATCGTCGCGCCCGCACCGCTCACCACGCCGCGGATGGCGGCGCGGGCCTTCGAACAGCTGGCCGCCGGGCCGAGCGCGATGATGCATCAGGCGTTCTCGGGCATCCCCGTCAAGGTGTACGCCCGCGCCGCCGGCGCGCACCACATCGACCTGTGGCACCTGGCCGGCTGGACCCTACTGGAGCGGGGGCTGCGCATCTCGATGGTGGGGCTGGTGGTCTGGATGCTGTCGAAGTTGTTGCACCCGTGGCTGCGCCGCTACTACGGCCTGTATTTGATCGTTGCGTCGATACTGTTCACCGCCGGGCTCTCCGCGGTGATCGCCGCGTGGTCCTGAGCCGTCCGAGCCTCACGCCGCCCGCCGCAGCGGGGCATTCCGCGGCCGGCCACCGTCGCGTAGGGCCATGACCTGTTCCCGCAACTGCGACGGGGAGACGTGGCCGGCATCCACCGGCTCGCCGATGTGGACCGCCATGGGAGCCCGTCGGTAGGAGCCGCCCTTGGGTAACACGTCGGCGGTGCCGGCGACCGCGATCGGAACGATCGGCACCCCGCACTCCCGCGCCAATCGCACCGCGCCCGAGTGGAACTCGCCGATTTCGCCATCGGTCGAGCGGGTGCCCTCCGGATAGATCACCACGCAGCGCCCGGCCCGCAACGCCGGACGGGCGGCGGCGAGCAGTCCGGCGTAGGCGCCGCCCCCGCGGCGCGACACCGGCAGGACACCGGCCAGCGAGCCGGCCACGAACCGGCGCACCGGCACATCGAACCAATAGTCGGCCGCCGCCGCGAACACCGGCCGCGCCGTCGCGGGGAGCGCTGCCAGCAGAACGGCGGTGTCGGCGTGTGAGGAGTGATTTGCCACCACCACGCAACCACCGGACACCCGCCACCGTCCGGTCACCGTCATACCGCCCGTCACCGCGACCGCCAGCCGCCACAACCGGCGCCGGAGCCCGCAGGCGACCCGAGCGGACGGAGCGGTGTCCCCTTCGCCCCTGGCGGGTTTACGCAGGGGCAGGGCGGTCACGGTGGTGGGGAGCGCGATTGTGGTCATGGCGGTGGTCCCTCGAGTGCCGGCGCGGCCCCGGGCGGGCCGCGTTCACAGTTAGGAGCTTCGAAGCTGCCGTTTCATTACGCTTTTTTCCGGGGCGGTTTCTCCGGTGCCGTCACCGCCCGTCCCGGGCTCGACGGCGTCGCCGGCCGGTGCGGGGGTCGGGGGCCACGGTGGTGATGAGTAACGCGGCGGCGGCCAGCCCACCGTTGCCGCGATGCGCTGGGGCAGCGCCGTCGGTGCCCGCCAGAGCAGCCGGACGCGCCGCAGGGTCTCCTCGCGGACCCATTCCGGAGCTGGAATGAATGCGGGTGCGGCACAGAGCAACGCGGCCGGTGTGACGAGCAGCCGACGGTCCAACTCGCAGGTCAGACAGGAGTCGATATGGCGGGTGATGCGTTTCCGCGTCAGGCTCGTGAACTGCCCGTCCCAACCGTCCAGGATCTCGGCCAGTTCGGGGCATGCGCCGGGGTCGCACTGGATCCGCCGCGCGACCAGCAGTGCGCCCAGTGACCGGTCGACGGTCTGACGCAGGCGAAGGGCCATGGCGCGGGCGCGGGCCGCGCTGACCTCGAGGGCTGCGGCCAGGTCGGTGCCCTCCAGGCCGTGCTGATAGGTCAGTTCCAGCACCGCGCGTTCGCCGTCGGATAACCCCCCGGCGGACTCGGCGATCAAGTCGGCGAGCTCGGTGCGAGCGGTCGGAATGGCGGGGCCTGAATCGACCGGCGGCATGTCTGGTACCTCCTCGAATCATCCATTCGTGCGGCATACGAGCCGGCGCTGTCATAGGTAGGAGTGGCGACGGGTGCCGACCGTGACAGTTTCTTGAGGCGAATCTCCGCCCGGGGGAGCGTTCCGATCCCGCCGGTGCGGCGCACTTCGTAAATGGCTGTAAATGGCCCGGAAAAAAATGTCACGGAACGTGGGTGTCCGGGCTCCTATCGATAACGGCGGGCCATCCGGGGCCGCTGCCCGATCACCAGGAGCGCGTCTTGAGCACGAACACGGCGACCATCGCAGTGCCCGCACAGGCGCTGCGCAGGCACAGCATCATCCCGTCTGCCTCCGCCGAGCGCCGCGGGCCCTACCGGTTGGCGGCGTCGTGCACCGGCGCCATCGCGGCTCCCGCCGTGTCCCCCCTCCGTCAGGACGGGCCGGGAAGCCGTCTTGCGTTGGCGAAGCGGCGCCCCGGCGCGGCATCGTCGGCTCCACCGAAGTCGCGGCGGATGCTCGGCCTCTACGCGCTGAAGCCCTGGTTCACCGGAATCCTGACGCCGATTGTCAACGCTGCCGTGGCCCGACGGATCTCGCCGGATGTGTTCACCGCCGCGGGCGTGGTGGCGGCGGGTGCGGGCGCCGTGGCCGTCGGGCTGGGATGCTGGCCGTTGGCGGCGGTGTTCATGGTGCTGCGCCTGGCGGGCGCCAACCTCGACGGGGCGGTGGCGCGTGCCGCCGAGCGCAGCCGGCCGTGGGGCTTCGTCATCAACGAAGTCGGCGACCGCGCCTCGGATGTGCTGGCCTTCGCGGGGCTCGCGGTGTGGGCGGCGCGGCAGGGCGGCCCCGGCATGCACTGGCTGTCCTGGCCGGTGATCATGGTGCTGCTGGCGGCGCTGGCGTCGACGCTACCCACCTTCGCGGCGCTGGCCGCGGCGGGCGCCGGGGCGACGCGGCCCAACGGTGGCCCGCTGGGCAAGACTGAACGTTGCCTGTTCATTGTCGTCGCCAGCGCATTCCCGGTCGTCCTGCCGGTGGTGTCGATGCAGATGATCAACGGTTCGCTGTTGACCACCGTGCTGCGGCTGCGGGCCGCACACCGCGAGTTGGCGGCAGCGCGGCAGAGTGCGGCCCACTAGCGGCCGCCGACGACGACGTCCCACGGGTCGCCGTCCCGGGCCGCGGCCAGGGCGAGCCGGCCCAGCTTGCGGGCATGGGTCGCGGTGTCGCCGAACTCGTCGACCCAACCTCGCGCACGCATCGTGGCCAGCCACAGTCGGTGTTCGATCGTCACGCCGATCGCGCCGTGCAGTTGGTGCGCGGCGGTGACGACGGTCGGGACCGCCCGACCCAGGACCACCTTGGCCACCGTCACCGCGTAATCGGTCTGGGTGCTGCCGAAGCCGTACTCGGCTGCGGCGGCGACCGCGAGTTCGGCTGCGGCTCTGGCTCGCTCGACCTCACCGGCCATCGACGCCAGCGTGTGCTGCACGGCTTGGAACGCACTCAGCGGCCGGCCGAACTGCTCGCGTTCGCGGGTATGCGCCACCGAGTACTCGACGGCCGCGTCCAGCGCACCCAGCCCCTGCACGCACCGCGCCCAGGCGCCGCGCCGGTCCAGTTCGGCCGCGGCGTCGACCGTTACGAAGGCCGCGTCGGGAAGGTCGACGGCCACGGTGTCGCGCGGTTCCCCGCCGAGGTTGTGCCCGCGGGCGATGACCAGGTCCGCCGGCGCGGCGACCGCGACCCGGAGCCGCTCACCGTCGTGCAGCGCGAAAACCACCGCCTCGGCGTCCGCGGCGTAGGGAACGCCGATGGCCGCCGGGGCACCGAGGTCACCGATCGCCAGGGCCAGCGGGCCGGCGGCCGGCACCTCGACACCGGCGGCGGCCGCGAGCCAACCGGCCAGCACGTCGGTCTCCGCCAGTGGGACGGTGACCGCGTGGCGGGCCAGTGCCCGCACCACCAGGGCGAGTTCGGTCGGGCTGCCGCCCGATTCGGGGTCGCTGGTCAGGCGGGTCAGGCCGGCGTCCTCCAGATGGCGCCAGGCCGTCTGGTCGAATCGGTCGGGCAGGTCGCGGTGGCCGATCCGCTCATCGAAGCTGCGCGTGCCGATGTCCTCGGCCAACCGCCGCAGGTCGGTGAAATCGTCCGTGGCGCTGCTGGTTCCGAAAACTCCGCCGGTCAGTGCCCGCATCAGCTATGTCCGTTCTTCGCGCAAGCGCTCATCACCGCAACCCCATTCCGCGGGCTACCACCCCGCGCAGCACCTCGTTGGTCCCGCCCCGCAGCGTGAACAGCGGGGAGTGCAGTCGCCCCACCTCCAGTAGCGCGGCGACCCGGTCGTATCCCGGTGTCTGGGTGTCGACATAGGAGAACAGGTCGGCGGCCAACTCCACCGATTCCTGTTCGAACCGGGTACCGAGATCCTTGACCAGCGCGGCCTCGTTCACCGGCGAGTGGCCGTCGGCCAGGGCCCGGGCCACCGAGACCGACAGCTGCCGCAGCGAGATCAGCCTGGCCAGCAGGTCGCCGAGCGCAGCGGCGGTGTGGTCGTCGACGTCGTGCTGCTCGGCGAGTACCCGGATCAGCGCGGTCAGCAGGGGAGCGGTGGTGAGGATCCGCTCGGGGCCGCTGCGCTCGAAGGACAGTTCCGCAGTGACCTGTTGCCAACCGGCGCCGATCTCTCCGAGCACGTTGTCGTCCTCGATGAACACCTCGTCGAAGGTCACCTCGTTGAAATGGTGCTCACCGGACATCAGCACGATCGAGCTGATCGAGATGCCCGGCAAGTCGGTCGGCACGATGAATTGGCTGAAGCCGGCGTGCCGGCGATCGGGGTCGACGGGGCTGGTGCGGGCCAGCACCACGATCTGATGTGCCAGGTGCGCCCCGCTGGTCCACACCTTGGTGCCCGACAGCACCCAGCCACCGTCGGTGCGGGCCGCCTTGGCCGCGGCGGCCGCCAGGTCGGAGCCGGCCTGCGGTTCGCTCATCCCGATCGCTGAGAAGTACCGGCCCGCAGCGATTTTCGGCAGCAATCGTTGCCGCTGCTGCTCGGAACCGTAGGCCAGCAGGCCGGGCGCGACCTGACGGTCGGCGATCCAGTGCGCGGCCACGGGCGCCCCGGCCGCCAGCAGTTCCTCGGTCACAACGTAGCGATGCAGGTGGCTCAGCCCCTGCCCGCCGTACTCCCGCGGGATGGTCAACCCGAGGAAGCCGGCATCGCCCAGGCGGGCGCTGAACTCCTCGTCCCAGCTCGAAAGCCACGCGTCCACCGAAGGGGCCCAACCGAATTCGACACGGTCGGCGACCAGGAAGTCGCGCACCGAGGTGCGCAGGTCAGCCAGTTCGGGTTCGTTGGCGCACAATGCGGCGAAGTCGTCGGTCACGATCCTCACCGGTATCCCGTGATGCGGGCCATGATGGCCACCTTTCCGTCGTCACCCACCGCCTGGGCGTCTCCGATCGCCGAGTTGCGGCCGACCCGGACCACCGTGCCCTCGTACCGGGAGCGCGCACCGGCCACGAAGGGCCGCAGGAAGTTCACCCGGATCGAGGCAGTCCGCAGCGGCGGTGTCTGGCCGCTGTTGATGGCCGCGGAGGCCACGAGTTCCAGCCCGGTGCTGCTGACCCCGCCATGCACGATGCCGATCAGGTTGTTGATGAGCGAGTCGGGCCGCTGCGCCAGCAGATACGTCCCGTCCTGCGGCGGGAGCGGGTCGGCGGACATCAACTCGATCAACGAGCTCTGCGGCGTGCGCACGAGGGTGTCCGGGCCGCGCGGAACGGGACCGTCGGGGCCGCCGGTGATCGCCACGGTTCGCACGGTGCCGCCGCCGATCGTGCTGCCGCGGTGGGTCAGTGTGCAGATCGCCAGCAGGGTGGCGCCGTGCGGTCCAAGCGGCGTGCCGGTGGCCACCACCGGATGGTCGGGCGAGGCCAGGATGCTGTCGATGCCGTCCGGGCTCAACTCGACCGACAGCTCACTGGACACCGTCCACTGGCCCGCGCCGCGGCGGTGGAAGTTGGCTCGTCCGGCCACGTCGTCGACCAGGATCGCCAGCGGGGCGATGGTCGGCGATCCGGTGAACGGGTTGAGCATGCCACCCACCGGCATCGAGGCCACCACGGTGAAGTCGGTGAAGTCCTCGTCGAGCGTGACGATGCCGAAGCGGGTGAGCACGCTCTCCGGGGTTTCCGGGTCCTGCTCGCCGACCTGCCGGGGAGACGTCGTCACGTTTGGTATTTCAGCACGGCGGCCATACTCAACCGACATGGCATGCGTCTACTTCACCGCGTCCAGCCTCGACGGCTTCGTCGTCGACGATGCCGGGAGTCTCGACTGGCTGACGTCGCGCGCTATCGACCCCGACGGACCGTTCGGCTACCGCGCCTTCGCCGAGGACATCGGCGCGCTGGTGATGGGCGCCACCACCTACGAATGGATCGTGGCGAACGAGCCCGGCGAGTGGATGTACAGCCAGCCCACCTGGGTGCTGACCCACCGACCGCAGATCATCGACCCCACGCACCCGGTAACCGCGTTCAGTGGTGCGGTCGGGGACCTTCATCCGCACCTCGTCGAGGCGGCCGGCGACAAGGACGTCTGGGTGGTCGGCGGTGGGCAGGTCGCGGCCCACTTCGTCACCGCCGGCCTGGTCGACGAAATGATCATCAGCTACGCCCCGTGCAGTCTGGGCTCGGGCGCCCCGGTCCTGCCGGTGCGATCGGAGTGGACTCTCATCGAGTCGCGGGTCAACGGTGACTTCGTATGTGCCCGTTGGGCGTTCACGCGTTGAGCGCGGGTACGCCGAATTTGGCCACGAATTCCTTGGCCTTGATCAGGAACTCCATCTGCTGGCCGACGGCGTGCAGCGGTTCCAGACTTCGGGTGGATCGGCACAACACCACTGCGCCCTCCATCGCCGAGATCGTGGTGTCGGCAAGGGCGGTGGCGTCCGCGGCTTCGAACCCCTCGCGCAGATAGGCCTCCCGCGACGCCTGGCGCCAGCGGCTGAAGATCTCGCCGGCCGATGTGCTCAGTTGCTGCTCGTCCTCACCGGATCCGACGGCGGCGGCCAGCACCGGGCAGCCGGCCTGGTAGTCGCTGTCGACGAGGCAGTGCTCCCAGAACTGGACGAAGAGGCGCAACAGCGCCGCCGCGCTCTCGCCGGCCGCCTCGTCGATGGACGCGGTGATCTCCAGCCCGGCGTACTCCAGCGCCTCGCGCAGAAGCTGGGCTCGTCCGCCGGGAAAGTGGTGGTAGACCGATCCGCGCGGGGCACCGCTGCGGACCAGCACCTCGTCCACGGTGACCGCGGCGGCACCGCGTTCGCGCAGCAGTTGGGCTGCGCTCTCCAGCATCTTGGTGCGCGTCGACCCGCGAGTGCGCCGCGCGCCGGCGACCGACGGTATCTGCGGGCTCATTCAGGCGGCGCGGGACTGCCGATAATGCAGCGCGCGCCAGGGCATGCCACGTCCGCCCCAGCCCAACCGCTGCCTGCGGTCATCGGGGAGTTTGTGCGTGAACCGGTGGCCTGCGATGTTCAACTCGATCAGCCACATCGTCGTCTCCTAGCGGACAGGGCCGTGGGCGGCTCCATAACTATGCTTACAAACATAATCTAAGGGGAACCTGAGCGCAACTGAGATCTACGTCTCACGAGTAATCACAGCTAGAGCACGGTTCGACCATCCGTAGGCGACCAACCTGATTATGGTCCGAACCATAGTTGCCGGTCTCGCGCAAGAGCCTCGCCGTAGCCCTGGCCAGCGGCTACGCTCGGCTCAGCCGCGATTGGGAGGCGCACCACGATGGGGCATTACAAGAGCAACGTCCGGGACCTCGAGTTCAACCTCTTCGAGTTGCTCGAGTTGGAGAAGGTGCTCGACGGCGCCGAGTACGGCGATCTCGACGCCGACACCGTCCGCGAGATCCTCGCCGAGGCGGCCCGACTGGCCGAGGGGCCCGTCGCCGATTCGTTCGCCGAGACCGATCGGCATCCCCCGACGTTCGACCCCGAGACCCACGTCGTCTCGATCCCCGAGCCGTTCAAGCAGTCACTGCAGGCCTGGGAGCAGGGCGAGTACTTCCGCATCGGCCTCGACGAGCAGGTCGGCGGAATGCCGGCCCCGGCAATGGTCAGCTGGGCGGTCAACGAACTCGTCCTGGGCGCCAACCCGGCCGTCTTCATGTATGTGGCCGGGCCGGTGATGGCCAACATCGTGTTCCACATCGGCAATGAGCAGCAGCGGCACTGGGCGCAACTCGCCGTCGAACGCGGGTGGGGCGCCACCATGGTGCTCACCGAGCCGGATGCCGGTTCCGATGTCGGTGCCGGCCGGACCAAGGCCGTCGACGCCGGCGACGGCACCTGGCACATCGAAGGTGTCAAGCGGTTCATCACCAACGGCGACACCGACGACATGTTCGAGAACATCATGCACCTGGTGCTGGCCCGTCCCGAGGGGGCGGGGCCGGGCACCAAGGGGCTCAGCCTGTTCCTGGTGCCGAAGTTCCTGTTCGACCCCGAGACCGGTGAACCGGGCGCCCGCAACGGGGCCTTCGTCACCAACCTCGAACACAAGATGGGCCTGAAGGCCTCTGCGACAACCGAACTCAGCCTCGGCCTGCACGGTACCCCCGCCGTGGGGTATTTGATCGGCGATGTGCACAACGGCATCGCCCAGATGTTCAAGGTGATCGAGTACGCGCGAATGTTCGTGGGCACCAAGGCCATTGCGACGCTGTCGACCGGCTATCTGAACGCGCTCGAATACGCCAAGTCGCGGGTGCAGGGCGCCGACATGACCCAGATGACCGACAAGACCGCGCCCCGGGTCACCATCCTGCACCACCCGGATGTGCGCCGCGCCTTGATGACCCAGAAGGCGTACGCCGAAGGGCTGCGGGCGCTCTACCTCTACACCGCCGCCCATCAGGATCCGGCCGCGGCCGTGGTGGCCTCCGGCGCCGACGCCGACCTGGCCGAGCGGATCAACGACCTGCTGTTGCCGATCGTCAAGGGCGTCGGGTCCGAACGCGCCTACCAAACGCTGACCGAGTCGCTGCAGACCTACGGCGGTTCGGGCTTCCTGCAGGACTACCCAGTCGAGCAGTACATCCGGGACGCGAAGATCGACTCGCTCTACGAGGGCACGACCGCCATCCAGGCGCAGGACTTCTTCTTCCGCAAGATCGCCCGCGACCAGGGTGTGGCGCTGTCCCATCTGGTGGCCCAGATCGAGAAGTTCATCGACAGCCCGGACGGGCGGCCCGAACTCGCGGCCAGTCGCGAGCAGCTGGCCGATGCGCTGGACAACGCCCGAGCGATGGTCGCCGCGATGACCGGCTACCTGTTCGGTGCCCAGGAGGACGCCCGCGAGTTGTACCGGGTCGGGCTGGACTCGGTCGCGTTCCTGCTCGCCGTGGGCGATCTGCTGATCGGCTGGTTGTTGTTGCGCCAGGCCGAGATCGCGCTGACCGCACTGGCCGGCGATCCCGATCCGCGGGAGCGGGCCTTCTACAGCGGCAAGGTCGCGGTCGCGAACTTCTTCGTCCGCAACGTGTTGCCCCGACTCGCCGCCGAGCGCCGCATCGCCGAAGCCGTCGACCTGGCAATCATGGACCTCAGCGAGGACGCGTTCTGAGCCTCCGCCAAGATGACGGGGAAACCGGCGGAGACTGAAGAGGAAGTGACCCCATGAAGGTGATCAAGTCCATCGACGACGCGCAGGCCCTGGTGGGCCAGGAACTCGGTGTCAGCCAGTGGCTGGAGATCGATCAGAAGCGCATCAACGACTTCGCCGACGTCACCGGCGATCATCAGTGGATTCACGTCGACGTCGAGCGGGCCAAGGCCGAGAGCCCGTACCGGACACCGATCGCGCACGGCTTCCTCACGCTGTCGCTCGTTCCCGCGCTGAGCAAGGACAACTACCGCGTAGAGAACGCGAAGTTGGCCATCAACTACGGCCTGAACAAGGTCCGGTTCCTCTCGGCGGTTCCGGTGGACAGCCGGGTCCGGATGCGCTCGGAACTCGTCGACGCCACCAAGGTCGACGACAACACGGTCAACCTCACGGTGAAGCAGACGCTCGAGATCGACGGGGTGGACAAGCCGGCGGCGGTGGCCGAGATGATCGTCCGCATCATCTTCTAGCTCAGGCGCGGGGCGCGAAACCGCGGCGGCCGAACCGCAACGGCGCGTGCAGATTCGGATCATCGTGACCAGCAAAACCATTTGACAGGTCACGACCACGGCGGTACCGTCGTCGACGTGACGACACCGGCGCGCACCTGGCAATGCCTCGGCGTGCCGATCGACTGCGTCGCCCAACCGGGCGGCACGGAACTGGCACCCGACTCGCTCCGGCACGCCGGGGTCGGTAACGGGCACCGGTTGATCGACCTCGGCGACATCCGCAGCCGCCTGCGCGACCCGGTCCGTGACCACGAAACGGGCGTCGTGGCAGGCGAAGACGTCGTCGGCCTGACCGCCGAACTGCATGAGCGGATCGCCGGGCGCCCCGAACCGCAGCTGCCACTGCTGGTCCTCGGCGGCTGCTGCACGCTGTTGCCGGGCGTGCTCGGCGGTCTGCGCCACCACGGTGACGACGTCGCCCTGGTGTACCTCGACGGGCATGTCGACCTCTACGACGGCCGGACCTCGCCGACCGGGGAGGCCGCCGACATGCCTCTGGCCGTCCTACTGGGTCTCGGACCCGAACCATGGCTGCGGGCGGCCGGCCCGCGGGCCCGACTGCAGCCAACCGACATCACCTTGCTCGGTCCGCGCGACGAGGACGAGGCTCGTGCCAACGGATCGGTGCTGCCGCCCGACCTTCCCGGCTTGCGGTACCTCGATGCCGCACACCTCAAGCAGTCCGACCGTCACAAGCTGGCCACCGAGATCGCCGAGGACCTGACCCGCCGCCACGGCGGCGGCTTCTGGGTGCACGTCGATCTCGATGTTCTAGACGAAAGTGCCTTCCCCGCAACCGATTACCTGATGCCGGGAGGCCTCGACTGGCCGGAGCTGACCGCGCTATTGCTCCCGTTGACGGGGGCACCGGCCTGCCGAGGTGTCAGCGTCGCCTGCTAAACCCGGTGAAGGATCCCGACCGGCGCCACGCTCGACGGGTGGTTTCCCTGATCCATCAATTGATGGGCTGACGCCCGGTTACCTCAGACCTGCGGCGTGTAACCGAACGGCAGCAGCACGCTCTTGTGCTCGACGTACTCGTCGATGCCCTCCGGTCCGTTCTCGCGGCCGATGCCGGAGTTCTTGTAGCCGCCGAACGGTGCGCAGGGGTCGAAGGCGTACATGTTCACCGCGTAGGTACCGGTGCGGATCTTCGAGGCGATCTCGATCGCCTTGTCGAAGTCCGTCGTCCACACGCTGCCGGCCAGGCCGTAGTCCGAGTCGTTGGCGATGCGGATCGCGTCCTCCTCGGTGTCATAGGGAATGACCGCCAGCACGGGGCCGAAGATCTCTTCCCGCGCGATCGTCATCGAATTGTCCACGTCGGCAAAGACTGTCGGCTGCACGAAGTAGCCGCTGTCCAGGCCCTCGGGACGGCCGCCTCCGGTGACCAGTCGCGCGCCCTCCTCCTTGCCCTTCTTGATGTAGCCCTCGACGCGTTCGCGCTGCTTCTCGGTGATCAGCGCGCCGATCACCGCGCCGGGGTCGTCGGGCAGCCCGACCGGCGTCGCCGCCACCGCCGCGCCGATCTTCTCGACGATCTCTTCGTAGCGTGACCGCGGCGCCAGGATGCGGGTCTGGGCCACACACGCCTGGCCGGAGTTCATCAGGCCGGCGAACAGCAGCATCGGCAGCGTCGCGTCGAGATCGGCATCCTCGAGGATGATCGCGGCCGACTTGCCACCGAGTTCCAGCGTGCACGGCTTGAGCTTCTCGGCGGCGATCCTGCCGACCTCCTTGCCGACCGCCGAACTGCCGGTGAAGGTGTACTTGTCGACGTTCGGGTTGCCGGTCAGCGCGCGGCCGGTCTCGGCCCCGCCCGGCACCACCGAGAGCACACCCTCCGGCAACCCGGCCTCGGTGAACACCTCCGCCAGCGCGTTGACGCTCAGCGGGGTCTCCGCCGCCGGCTTGAGCACCACCGTGCAGCCGGCCAACAGCGCCGGGCCGAGCTTGTTGCACGCCAGGAACAGTGGAACGTTCCACGCCGCCACCGCACCGACCACCCCGACCGGTTCCCGCAGCACCATGGTCTGGCCGTAGATGCCGTCGCGGACATCGCGCCAGGTGAACTTGTCGGCGGCGGTGGCGTAGTACTGCAGACCGGATACCGCGGCCCCGTACTGCATCATGTCGACGACCATCGCGGTCTGGCCGGTCTCGCCCTTGAGCAGGAACTTGAACAGATCCGCGCGGTCCTCGATCAGCTTGACCGCGTTGGCGATCACCGCCTGCCGTTCCTGCGGCGTCATCCGCGGCCACGGCCCCTCGTCGAACGCCTTGCGGGCGGCGGCGCAGGCGGCGTCCACGTCGGCCTTGGCGGCCATCGGCACCTTGCCGACGTACTCGCCGGTGGCCGGGGAGCGCACCTCGATGACCTCGGAGGTGGACGGCTCCACCCACTTGCCGCCGATGAACAGCTTGTCGTACTCGGTCTTGTAAGCGGTCTGTGTCATGTGAGTCACCCTACCGATTGCAGATAGAAACTAGAACCTGTTCATTTCGCCGGACTTCAGGGCCGCATCACCAGCACCAGATTGCTCACCGCGAACTCGCGCAGCCCGGGAACCGACGTCAGCCACCATGCCCATCGCGGGTGGTAGCGGGGAAATGCGGCGACCACCGTGCCGGTGCCCGCCGCCCACGACAGCCCGTCGGCCGCTGAGACCGCGAAAAGTGACGACCCGAAGTTGTTCTTCGGCGGATGGCCGTGCCTGCGGGTGTAGCGGGCGGCCGCCCGGGCACCGCCTAGGTAGTGCGTCAGGCCCATCTCGTGGCCGCCGAACGGGCCGAGCCACACCGTGTAGGACAGGATCACCAAGCCGCCGGGCCTGGTCACCCGCAGCATCTCCGCCCCGAGTTGCCAGGGCCGCGCGACGTGCTCGGCGACGTTGGACGACAGGCAGACATCGACGCTGTGGTCCCGGAACGGCAGCGCCAGACCCGATGCCCGCACGAAGGTCCCCGGTCCCGCCCCGTGCACCCGCTCCGCGGCGTGCATCTCCCGTGGGTCGGGCTCGACCCCGATGTAGTGCCAGCCGGCGTCGGTGAATGCCGAGGCGAAGTAGCCGGGACCGCCGCCCACGTCGAGCATGGTCTCGCCCGCGGGGGCCGTGCGGCGACAGCCGAGCCACAGGTCGCCGACCATCGCCGCGGTGTCGGCGGCCAGTGCGGTGTAGAACCGGGCCGGGTCACGCTGCTCGAAGCGGAACTCGGTGAGCAGTCGGGCCGAGCGGCTCAGCGTCGCGCGCCGGGCGAACGGCTCGGTGACGCGCATCGGTTCACCTTAATGATCCGAGCTCGGACCGACCGTCGTGTCATCCGCCGGGCACGGCATGACACATCGAGATCCATCGAGATCGACGCCAGCGTGCCTCCCACTCGCACTTTCCCGCGCCAGCGTCGATCTCGTCGCCCGGCGGTCTCCTCCGCGGGCCGTCCCGGCCCGCATCGTCGTCCGCTCGCCCGGATGGTCGGTCTCCTCCGCGGGCCGTCCCGGCCCGCATCGTCGTCCGACTAGGCTGATCCCGATGTCTGCCCCCGTACGTTCCGTGCTGCTGCTGTGCTGGCGTGACACCGGCCACCCGCAGGGCGGGGGCAGCGAGACCTACCTGCAGCGCATCGGCGCGCTGCTGGCCCGGTCGGGGGTCGAGGTGACCCTGCGCACCGCCCGCTACCCGGGTGCGCCGCGTCGCGAGGTCGTCGACGGGGTGCGGGTGAGCCGCGGTGGCGGCCGCTACACCGTCTACATCTTCGCCGGCCTGGCCATGGTCGCCGCCCGGTTCGGATTGGGTCCACTGCGCCGCGTCCGCCCCGACGTAGTCATCGACACACAGAACGGTGTCCCGTTCCTGGCCCGGCTGGTGTTCGGCCGGCGGGTGGCGGTGCTGGTGCACCACTGTCACCGCGAGCAGTGGCCGGTCGCGGGGCGGTTCGTCGGCCGGCTGGGCTGGTTCGTCGAATCCCGGCTCTCCCCGCGGCTGCACCGGCGCAACCAGTACGTCACGGTGTCGCTGCCGTCGGCTCGCGACCTCACCGACCTCGGCGTGGATGCCGGCCGGATCGCCATCGTGCGCAACGGCCTCGACACCGTTCCGCCGGACACGCTGGGCACCACCCGCTCGGTGACACCTCGCGCCGTGGTGCTGTCCCGCCTGGTTCCGCACAAGCAGATCGAGGATGCCCTCGACGCGGTGGCGCTGCTCCGACCCCGGGTGCCGGAGTTGCAACTCGACGTCGTCGGCGGCGGCTGGTGGCAGGACCGACTCGTCGAGCGCGCCGCGCAACTGGGCATCACCGATGCGGTCACGTTCCACGGCCACGTCGACGACGCCGCCAAACATGCTCTGGTGCAACGATCCTGGGTCCACATTCTGCCGTCGCGCAAGGAAGGCTGGGGCCTTGCGGTCATCGAGGCGGCCCAGCACAGCGTGCCGACGATCGGCTACCGCTCCTCCGGCGGGCTCACCGACTCGATCGTCGACGGCGTTACCGGTGTGCTGGTCGACGACCATCACGAACTGGTGGACCGGCTCGAGCAACTGCTCGGCGATCCGGTTCTACGTGCCGAACTCGGCGCGAAGGCACAAGCCCGCAGTCGTGAATTCACTTGGCAGCAAAGCGCTGCCGCCATGCTCGCCGTGCTGGAATCCGTGCATGCCGGCACCGCTTTGAGCGGTGTGATAGGGGACCGGGGGTATGGCGGATGACCGCTGAGCGTACGAAACCCAATCCTTGGCAGTACATCGCCTACTGCTACGGCAAGGTGCTGCCCGCATCGATGAACGACTGGGTGCGAAACGACCTCGCGGGCAAGGGCGCCCGGCGGCGCACATTGATCCGCGTGGCCATTCCGGGACTGCTGATCATCGCACCCCTGTGGCTCATCCCGACGACGACCTACATGCACCTGGCGATGTCGGCGCTACTGTTCCTGCCGTTCCTCTATTTCGCCCACGCCCTGGACAAGATCTGGCGCACGCATCGGCTGCGCCAGCACCGGCTGGATCCCGAACTCGTCGATGAAATCGCCCGTCAGCGTGACGCACACATCCGCGAGGCCTATCGCAAGCGGCACGGTCACGCCGATGGTTGAACTGCCCAGAATCGATTCAGCCGCTTGTGGATCCGCGGGAGTCGTTGCGCGGAATCAGGCGGACTTCGGTGATCGCATTCTGGCCGACGCCGCTTACCTCGATTGT
This sequence comes from Mycobacterium sp., assembly GCA_020438785.1. Classification (GTDB taxonomy): domain Bacteria; phylum Actinomycetota; class Actinomycetes; order Mycobacteriales; family Mycobacteriaceae; genus Mycobacterium. Next base: position 19,464 of record JAGQTW010000172.1, read on the forward strand.
CCAGTCAGCGAGTTCGACGTGATCGCCTGAGCCGGCCGGAATGCGACCCAGCGAAACCAGTACAAGACCGGCGATCGTTGTGTAGTCCCCCGGGGGTGCGTCGGTGAGTTCGACGCCGACGTCGGTCAGATCGTGGATGGGGAAGCTGCCCGGGAGGATGAGGTGACCGTCGGGTGTAGTGCTTACGCCCATGATGTCGCGATCGGTCTCGTCGTAGATCTCTCCGACGATCTCCTCGAGCACATCTTCAAGGGTCACGATTCCGGCGACACCACCACGCTCGTCGACGACTATGGCGAACTGTTCACGTTCGGTCTTGAAACGCCGCAACGCATCTGAAACGGGAAGGCTGTCCGGCAGTTGCATGGCGGGCCGAGCCACGTCGGTGACGGTGGGCCCCGGGCCGGACAGATCACGAAGGTGAACCACACCCACGACCTCGTCGAGGTCACGCGCGTGGACCACCGGGGCACGCGAATGACCCGACTCGACGAGCACCGTTCGGGCGGCTTCGACCGACATGTCCGATGACAGCATTACGACGGCCCGGCGGGCGATCAAGATCTCCCGCAGTACCCGCTCGTTGATCTCCAGAGCGCCCGAGATCATCTCTCGTTGGTCGGCTGTCAATCCTCGATGAGCCGCTACCAACTCGCGCAGCTCCTCGGGCGACAATTGCTCAGCGGCTGCCTCGGGGTTTCCTCCCAGTAGCCGCACCAGGATGTCGGTCGCCTTGCCCAGCATCCAGACCATCGGTTTGGAGAAGGTGGCGCGCATATCCAACGGCACGGCGACAAGCAGTGCCCACCGCTGGGCGTATTGCATCGCCAAGCGCTTCGGGGCTAGTTCGCCGACGACGATGTTGACCGCGGCCAGCACGATTGTGACAGAGGTGATCGCGATGGCCTCGGCGGCGCCCCCCAGGAATGTCAGCATCGGCACCAGTGGCTCGGCAAGGGTGACGGCGGCGGTCGCAGAGGCCAGATAGCCGGCCAATGTGATGCCCAGCTGGATGGTGCCCAAGAATCGGTTCGGGTCGCGGGCCAGCCGCGCCAAGACCTGGTCTCTGCGAACACTGCTGCGTTCGAGGGCGGTCAACTGCCCTTCACGCAACGAGATCAATGCGATTTCGCTTCCCGCGAATAGGCCGTTCAACAGGAGCAGCACGGTGATCAGTCCAATGTCGAACCAGTAGGCGCTCACTCAAACTCCTCATCCCTGCCGGATCCTCTGCCAGGCTAACCGGTCGCGGCGCAACGGCTTCTGGGCAGCAACATCGGTCGACGCCGGCGATAGCTGCGCATTCAGGAGGGGAGGGTCAGGCGTCGCCGGCACTTCCGCGTCGGCCGATCAGTTCGACGAACCGCTGCGCGGCAGCGTCGACGCCGGCCACGTCGTCGGTGCCCGCGAGGTCAAGCAGCAGACCGCGGGTGACAGCCAGGCCCAGCCGTGCATCGGCGGAGTCAGTGTCGGACTCGGCCAGCCAATCGTCCACAGCGGCGGGCAGCATTGACGTGAAGGGTCTTTCGCCCTGCGCGCCGCGGGCGTAGCACTCGAAGAACAGCCGTTCCAGCGCGCGCAACTCAGGTCGGCGCAGGTGTGCCCACATGGTGGCGAAACTGTGCGGGTCCGCGGTGTCCAACGCGCGCAGGATGGCCCGCTGCCGCCGCTCCACCTCGTTGACCACCGCGACCAGAAGTTCGTCGCGGGAGCCGAAGTGGTGCAACAACATTCGATGACTGGTCCCGACGGCATCGGCCAGGTCGCGAAGCGACCGACCGCCGACCCCGCGGGCGGCGCACTCGTCGACCAGTGCGTCGAGCAGGTCGGATCGGCGGCGGCTGTCAGGTGCCCGCGTCACTGAGTTTCCATAGTCCCTCGCTGCGGTCCTTGAGACCCCGGCCCTCCATCGCGAGATATCGCCGCGTCATGCCCCGCATCGCCAGGCCCACCGCGGCGCCGATGATCCCGCGCTGCTCGAGTTCCTGGTTCACCACCGTGGTTCCTGAGGCGGTCTCGACCACCTCATGCCGGGCGGTGGTGCGGCCGCCGGGGGAGCGCTGAACCCAGGTCCACGACTTGTGCGGGATGATCTCGGTGACCGTCCACACCAGCCTCGGCAGGCGTGGCTGATCGATCTGGAAGCGCCGGCCGACGGCGAGTTCGGGCCCGTCGAGGCCGATCAGTCGGGTGACCGACGGCGTCCAGTCCGGCCAGTGCTCGACGTCGGTGAAGACCTTCCAGACCAGGTCTGCCGGCGCATCGATGGCTACCATGCTGGGCGTAATCATGTACCAAATGGTACACCGTCGCGACGGCGGCGGGAGCCCATCGCCATCGCGGCCGCCCCGCCCGCCAGCATCACCACCCACACCAGGTGGGCCAGCACCATCGCGGTTCGTTTGTCCTGTGGCGCAGCAGAACCCGCGCCACCTACCCGGTACAGGATCAGATCACCGTCGCGGTAGGCGACCGGCAGCCTCTCGAGTGTCCGCCGGGCGGCGCCCATCGTCCCGGCGGTACCGGATTCGACCACCACCCAGCCGACGCCCGCTCGAGACACCGCCTCCGGCGGCGCCCCGGCCAGCAACAGTCGCTGCGTCTCCCGTGCCTTGCTGCCCTCGCCCGGCACGACGACACCCGAGACGGTCAGGTCTCCGGTGCTCAGCACATCGGCCCGCAGCCAGCGCGGCAGGGGATCGAGCACCGGCGCCGGGCCCGCCCAGCGGAATTGCCGCATGCTCTCGGCGGGCAGCACCGCGACCGGTCCCGGATCGTTGTTGACGATCCTCGCCACCGCCGACCATCCGGGTGGGTAGTGCACCGGGGTGATCCGCCCCCACACACCCCACGCCAGGTCCGGGAGAACCGCGATCAACGCCGCCGCACACGCCAGTGCGGTGACCTCCGGCCGGGCCCACCGGCGCAGGGTGACCACCGCGCCGGCGCCGGCCAGCGCGTAGCCGGGCATCGCCAGCCCCACCCACTTCTGCTCGTCGCGGATCACCCCGAGGCCCGGGACCGCGTCGATGACCGCACGAGCCGCGGCCAGGCCGGGCCCGGTGGCCATCGCAGCCGGCAGCAGCACGCTCGCGGCCGCCAGCACGAGCAACG
>JAGQTW010000173.1 GCA_020438785.1 Mycobacterium sp.
GACCAGTCGCGGCCCTCGCAGACCATGGTCATCGACCGAACAAACGCCAGGGTCGTTGTCCGGTTTGGTGAGGGAGTCGTGGCATTGCCTTCACGGGCGACGGCGTTCCGCGTCCTGGGCGAGCTTGAGAATCGCTATCCGACCTTTCGCTTGAGTACGAAGCGGAATCGCGATATCGCCGACCGTCCAGACGGTGCCTACGGAAAACTGCGTCCGACCCGCCCAGGGGAATACCTGCTGATGGACACCACCCGACTTGATGTCTTCGCCCTCGACCCGTTCACACTGCGCTGGGTGCAAGCCGAGTTGACAGTCGGGATGGACTGGTACACCCGCTGTGTCGTCGGGATTCGGCTGACGCCTGTCTCGACGAAGTCGGTGGATGCAGCGGCGGTTCTTTACCAGGCCTACCGGCCACGGCCGGCCGGGAAGCAGTGGCCCGAGTACGCTGTCTGGCCCGAGCACGGTATCCCGCGCTCGGTGCTGATTGATGTCGATGCGATCGAAGGGCCCCCGTTCGGGGTGGCGGGGCCGGCGATCGCGCCTGAGACGATCGTGATCGACCACGGCAAGATCTATGTGTCTGAGCACCTGACCAGTGTGTGCCAGCGGATGGGGATTTCGATCCAGCCCGCGCGGCTGCGGACCGGTCGTGACAAGGGACCGGTGGAGCGGTTCTTCCGCACGATCCGGGAGGACTTGCTGCAGGCCTTACCGGGATACAAGGGTCCCGATGTTCATTCCCGTGGGCTGGATCCGGAGTCGGAGGCCTTCTTCTACCTTGATGAGTTGGAGGCGATCATCCGGGAGTGGGTGGCCATGGTGTATCACCACCGGCCACACGAGAGCCTTATCGACCCTCATGTGCCGGGACTACGGATGTCGCCGGCGCAGATGTTCGAACATGGTGTGGCTCGGGCGGGCTATATCGAGGTTCCGCGGGATCCCGATCTGGCCTATGAATTCCTCAAGACCGAGTTCCGTAAGGTCCAGCATTACGGCGTGGACTTCGGTGGCCGCCGCTGAGTGTGGTCACCTGTCTTGGCCCCAGTTGAGGCCGTTGTCGTCGTGAATGTCGGCTCCACCTAGGGGTGGTGGCTGCGCCTGATGGTGGGACGGCGTGTCGTCATCAATGTTGGCCCCACCCTGGTTGCGATCTTCGTGTCGGTGTTGGTGATGCGGAGGTCGGGGCGTGGCGAGGTCGCGGATGGAAGTGTTTGAACAGATCCGTCGGGATCGGCGTATTGAGGGGCTTTCGATTCGGGAGCTGGCTACCCGTCATGGGGTGCATCGGCGCACGGTGCGTCAGGCGTTGGCCTCGGCGGTGCCGCCGCCGCGTAAGCAGTACCCGTCGCGGTTGCGACCGGCGATCGACCCGTATGCCGGGATCATCGACGCGTGGCTTACGGCCGATCAAAGCGCACCGGTCAAGCAGCGCCACACCGCCCGGCGGATCTGGCAGCGTCTGGTCGCCGAGCACGGTGCGTCGTGCTCGGAGGTGACGGTCTCGCGGTATGTGGCCTGCCGGCGCGGCGAATTGGGGGTGAAGGGGGTAGAGGTGGCGGTGCCGCAGACCCATGAGCCGGGGGCTGAGGCTGAGGTAGATTTCGGGGAGTTCTGGGCACGCATCGGCGGTGAGTTGATCAAGTGCTGGATGTTCGTGATGAGGCTGTCGTGCTCAGGTCGGGCCTTTCATGTGGCTTTCACCACCCAGGCGCAGGAGGCGTTCCTGCAGGGACATGTGTTGGCGCTCAACCATTTCGGCGGGGTCCCCGCCCGGATCCGGTATGACAATCTCAAGCCGGCCGTGGTCAAGGTACTCAAGGGTCGAAACCGCATTGAGTCTGATCGGTTCGTCGCTTTGCGCAGCCATTACGGCTTCGACAGCTTCTTTTGTCGGCCGGGCAAGGACGGCGCTCATGAGAAGGGCGGGGTGGAGGGCGAGATCGGCCGTTTCCGGCGTCGGCATCTTGTTCCGGTGCCCGAGGTCGCTTCGCTGGCCGAGCTGAACCGGTTCATCGCGGCCGGGGATCTGCTCGATGACACCCGGGTGATCACTGGCCGCCCGCACACGATCGCCGAGGCCTTCGCCGCGGAAGTCCCACGGCTGCAGAATCTTCCGGTCGAGGAGTTCGACCCCGCGCTGGTGGTGCGGGCGCGGGTGGATCTGCGGGCGCGGGTCTGCGTGCGTCAGTGCCACTACTCAGTGCCGGCCCGTTACGCCGGCCGACGGTTGGCGGTGCGGCTGAGTGCCACCACCGTGGAGGTTCACGACGGGGCGAAACTCGTTGCGGCCCATGAACGGGCGGCGGGTCGCCACGTTGAGGTCTTGGCGTTGGATCACTACCTGGAAGTGTTGGCCGCCAAACCGGGGGCTCTACCCGGCGCGACCGCGTTGGCCCAAGCCAAGGCGAGCGGCGCGTTCACTTCCGCGCACCAACGCTTTTGGGATGCCGCCCGGCGGGCCCGTGGGGATGCTGCGGGCACGCGGGCGCTGATCGAGGTCCTGCTGGCCCATCGCAGCCTGCCCGCCACTGCGTTGCAGGAGGCGATGAGGACGGCCGTGGCCACCGGGATGTGCGATCCGCAGGTGGTGATCATCGAAGCCCGCCGAAACAGCCACGGTGAGGACCGCACTGCCGGGGCGGTGCCGATCGGGGTGTGGGCCCGCTATGACCGTCCGGCCCCGACCCTGGCCGGCTACGACGTGTTGCTGACCGGAAGTGAGGGATGACCCGTCGATGAGTACCCGCAGTGATGAAGCCGCGCTCGCGGCGATCGGCGCCGCCGCCAAGGAGTTACTTCTTCCCACTTTGCGTGCCGAGGTGGCGCGGGTGGCGGAGATCGCCACCCGCGAGCACCAGTCCTATCTCGTGTTCCTGTCGGAGTTGCTGGCCGCCGAGGTCGACGACCGGGCCGAGCGCCGCCGCGCCCGCCGGATCGCCGATGCGAAATTCCCTCGCCTGAAACGGCTGTCGGAGTTCAACGTCGACGCGGTGAAGACCATTCACGCCGCTCAGCTGGGCACCCTGGCTCACGGCCACTACCTGTCCGCCGGGGAACCCGTGGTCCTGCTCGGTGACAGCGGCACCGGCAAAACCCATCTGCTCATCGGGTTGGGCCTGGCCGCGTGCGAGCAGGGCCGCCGGGTGCGCTACACGACCTGCGCCCAACTGGTCAACGAACTCGTCGAAGCCGCCGATGAGCGTGTTCTGTCACGGGTGGTGGCTCGCTACGGCCGCCTGGATCTGCTGCTGCTCGACGAGGTCGGGTACGTCCAAATCGACCACCGCGGAGCGGAATTGCTGTTTCAGATCATCACTGAGCGGGAGGAAAGAGCCAGTATCGCTTTGGCGAGTAATTTGCCGTTTAGTGAATGGGGAGCCGTGTTTCCCGACCCCCGGCTGGTCGCCGCGATTGTCGACCGTATCACCTTCAACGCACACATCCTGGAAACCGGCACCGAGTCCTATCGGCTGCGGACATCCAAGAGCGTTGCGCGGCGAAGCAAGACCGGCTGAGCCGGGGAAGACGATCACTCGGGAGAATCGCAGCACTGCTCTGATGAGCAGGAGGTGTCGCTCAGAGGTGTTGGGCCGCAGCAGTTCCGGCCTTCCCATGCCTCACGCCCTTCACGGACCGCGACGGCGGCGATGACCAGCGCGGCGATCGGATCGGCCCACGACCACCCGAACAGGCTGTTGAGTCCAAGGCCAACCAGCAGAACCCCAGACAGGTAGGTGCACAACAAGGTTTGCTTGGAATCGGCCACCGCCGAACGGGATCCAAGTTCCCGCCCGGTGCGGCGCTGAGCCCATGACAACAGCGGCATCACCACCAGGCTCACCGCCGCCAGCACGATCCCCACGATCGAGGGCCGCGGTTCGGCATAGCCGAACAACGCCCGCACGGACTCCACGGTGACGTAGGCGGCCAAGGCGAAAAACGACAGCGCGATGACCCGCAACGCGGCTTTCTCCCGGGCCTCGTGGTCGGGCCTGGAAAACTGCCAAGCCACCGCCGCCGCCGAGGACACCTCGACCACCGAGTCCAAACCGAACCCGATCAACGCGGTCGAGGACGCCTGCGCCCCGGCGGTGATCGCCACGACGGCTTCGATCACGTTGTAGCTGATCGTCGCGGCCACCAACATCCGGATCCGCCGCGCCAGCACCTGCCGCCGACCCGCATCCGCCACCACGACGCCGGGTTGGTGGTCAACACTCATCGGAAATCCCCGGTGCAACTGTCGATTCCATAAGACGGGCACAGCGCCACCGCCTGGCCGGTGGACTGCAACACCGCCTCGGCGGCGGCCAACACATCGACCAGAGCGGGCTGAGACAATCGGAACACCGAGGCCCGGCCCACCGGCTCGGAGTCGACCAGACCGCACTCCTTGAGGCAGCCCAGATGCTTGGACACCGTGGACTGGGCCAACCCGACTTCCTCGACGAGCTCGCCCACCCGGGCCTGCCCAAGGGCCAGGCGGCGCAGGATCGCCAGCCGCGTGGGATCACCGAGCGACCGGAACAACGCCGCCGCCGGCGCCAACTCCACCCTGCTCACCGCACCGGACACCACACAAATCGCCATTTAGCGATGTTATCGGCATTTAGTGACATTCGGCCCTGTTTGGGTGGAGACCCACGGAGACATTCTGGTGAGGGACTGCGTTGATGAAGGGAGAACGGTGATGTGCGGTAACGGCGGCATGTGGCATCACGGCGGCTGGGGCTGGGGCAGTTGGATTCTGACCGCGATGGTCATGACCCTGTTCTTCGCCCTGGTGATCACCGCGATCGTGGC
>JAGQTW010000174.1 GCA_020438785.1 Mycobacterium sp.
TCAACCTGGCCAAGATCGGTCCGGCACTGGCGGCCGGCAATACCGTCGTACTCAAACCGGCACCTGACACACCCTGGTGCGCAGCGGTTCTCGGCGAACTCGCGGCCGCGCACACGGACCTCCCGCCCGGTGTGCTCAATATCGTCACATCCGATGACCACGCCGTCGGGGCGATGCTGACCCGTGATCCCCGGGTTGACATGGTGTCGTTCACCGGGTCGACCGCGACGGGCCGGTCGGTGATGGCCGCCGGTGCGCCGACGGTCAAGAAGGTATTCCTGGAACTCGGCGGCAAGTCGGCATTCCTGGTCCTCGACGACGCGGACCTCGCCGGGGCGTGCTCGATGGCCGCATTCACCGCCTCGGTGCATGCCGGGCAGGGTTGCGCCATCACCACAAGGCTCGTGGTCCCACGAGATCGCTACGACGACGCCGTCGCCGCCGCGGCCGCCGCCATGTCGGGTATCAAACCGGGAGATCCGACCAAACCCGGAACCATCTGTGGCCCGGTCATTTCCGCGCGCCAGCGCGACCGGGTGCAGTCCTATCTCGACCTGGCGATCGACGAGGGTGGCCGGTTCGCCTGCGGTGGCGGCAGTCCGGCCGACCGGGACCGGGGTTTCTTCATCGAGCCCACGGTGATCGCCGGCCTGGACAACACCGCGCGGGTGGCGCGCGAGGAGATCTTCGGGCCGGTGCTCACGGTCATCGCCCACGACGGCGACGACGACGCGATCCGGATCGCCAACGATTCGACGTACGGGCTGTCCGGCACGGTCTTCAGCGCCGATCCGGACCGCGCACAGGCCGCCGCCGCCCGGCTGCGGGTCGGCACGGTCAACGTCAACGGCGGGGTGTGGTACTCCGCGGACGCGCCATTCGGCGGGTACAAGCAGTCCGGTGTCGGCCGGGAGATGGGACTGGCCGGCTTCGAGGAGTACCTCGAGCTGAAAGTCATTGCCACTGCGGTCTAGTGCCGCCGGGCGTCGAGTTGTTGCGCTCGTCCGGACGAATAGTCGACGACGACTCGACGTTCGACGTTAGGAAGGAAGACCAGGAATGGGACAGTTCGACGACAAGGTGGCCATCGTCACCGGCGCGGGCGGCGGCATCGGCCAGGCCTACGCCGAGGCGCTCGCCCGCGAGGGTGCGGCCGTGGTGGTCGCCGACATCAACACCGACGGCGCCCAGAAGGTCGCCGACGGGATCACGGGCGAGGGGGGCACCGCGCTGGCCCTGCCGGTCGACGTCAGCGACCCCGAGTCGGCCAAGGCGATGGCCGACCGCACCCTGGCCGAGTTCGGAGGCATCGACTATCTGGTCAACAACGCCGCCATCTTCGGTGGGATGAAGCTGGATTTTCTGATCACCGTCGACTGGGACTACTACAAGAAGTTCATGAGCGTGAACCTCGACGGCGCACTGGTGTGCACGCGTGCGGTCTACAAGAAGATGGCCAAGCGCGGCGGTGGGGCGATCGTCAACCAGTCCTCGACCGCGGCCTGGCTCTACGCCAACTACTACGGCCTTGCGAAGGTGGGTATCAACGGCCTGACCCAACAGCTTTCGCGCGAGCTCGGCGGGATGAACATCCGGATCAACGCGATCGCGCCCGGACCGATCGACACCGAGGCCAATCGCACCACCACCCCGCAGGAGATGGTCGCAGACATCGTGAAGAACATCCCGCTGAGCCGGATGGGCCAGCCGGAGGATCTGGTCGGTATGTGTCTGTTCCTGCTGTCCGATCAGGCCAGGTGGATCACCGGCCAGATCTTCAACGTCGACGGCGGACAGATCATCCGGTCATGAGCGTGAACGAGTCGAAGTACGGCTACATCGGGCTGGGAAACATGGGTGCCCCGATGGCCAAGCGCCTGGTGAACTGGCCCGGCGGGCTGATCGTCTTCGACGTGCGCGCCGAGGCGATGGCCCCGTTCGTCGAGGCCGGAGCCACCGCGGCCGGCGGCGTCGCCGATGTGGCGGCTGCCGACATCATCAGCGTGACGGTGCTCAACGACGAGCAGGTGCGCGACGTCGTCGGTGAGCTGGCGACGCTGGCCGGCCCCGGCACCGTCATCGCCATCCATTCCACCATCAGCGATGCCACTGCCGTCGAACTCGCGGAACAGCTTGCCCCCAAAGGCATTCACGTGATCGACGCACCCGTCAGCGGTGGTGGCAAGGCCGCCGAGAACGGTGAGCTGGCGGTGATGATCGGCGCTCCGCGCGAGGTCTATGAACAGGTCAAGCCGGCCTTCAAGCAGTGGGCCTCGTTGGTGATCCACGCCGGTGAACCCGGTGCCGGTACCCGAATGAAGCTGGCGCGCAACATGTTGACCTTCACCTCGTACGCCGCGGCCTGCGAGGCGATGAAGCTGGCCGAGGCCGCCGGCCTCGACCTGCAGGCCCTGGGCCGGGTGGTGCGACACACCGACGCGCTCACCGGCGGCCCCGGCGCGATCATGGTGCGCGACAACATGCACCAGTTGGATCCGGGTCACTGGTTGTACGACGCCTTCACCCACACCCGGGGTCTGGGGGAGAAGGACCTGAGTCTGGCTCTGGCACTGGGCAAGTCGACCGACGTGGACCTGCCGCTGGCGCAGGTTGCGCTCCAGAACCTGGCCGCGGGGCTGGGTGTGCCGCACACGGAATCGAAGGAGTGACGATGGACGAGCTGCGCCGCAAGGGCCTGGCCAAGATGAACGAGGTCTACGGCTGGGAGATGCCCAACATCGAGGGCAACCCGTACTTCGACCTGACCGTCGACCATCTCTTCGGCACCATCTGGACCCGGCCCGGGCTGTCGATGCGCGACAAGCGGATCATGACGCTGACCGCGGTGGCCTCGCTGGGCATCGACGACCTCGCCGAGATCCAGGCCAACGCCGCGCTGCACAACGAGGAACTCACCGCCGACGAACTCAAGGAGATGGCGATCTTTCTGACCCACTACCTCGGCTTCCCGCTGGGCTCGAAGTTCGACGGCGCGGTGGGACGGGTCGTCGCCAAGCGGGCGAAGGCCGCCGAGAAGGGGCAGGCCGAGGACAAGAAGGGAAACGTCAATGCCGCCGTGAAGATGTACAGCGGCAAGACGCTCGACGATTAGCGGTCCCGATAACACTGCGTCGGTTAAGGCAACGGTAAGGAAACGCGCAGATCGCAAACCTTTACCGGTCCGTGTCACAAACGTGACTTCTGTGCACCACTGTTACCGAAGTGAAATGAGGGGCTGATGTGTCCCGAAGACGGTCAGGAGTGGTGAATGACGTCACTGACGATGTACAGCGAGTGGACTGCGCCGACCATGCTGAGCAGCATGTGGACGAAGCCCGAGACCAAGCGCACCAAGGTCGCGCACCAGGTGTCGGGGTGGGTGCGGGTCGTCGACACGACGGTGCGGGTGTTCTACCCCCTGGTGGCCACGGCCGCTGTCGTCTTCGCCGCGCTGGTGTGGCCGGCCTCCGCGCATGCCGACTCGACGGACTCGACGACTGACGACCTGTTGAGCCGGATCGCGGGGGTCGACGCCGGACCGATCCGGGCCCAGCTGGCCGAAACCGGCCAGGCATTGTGCCCAGCGCTGGTGAAGCCCGCGTCGACGATCGCCACCAACGCTGCTGAGATGCAGGGCCACGGCGGTCTGACCCCCACCATCGCCGGCATCGCCGCCGGTTTCGCGATGCAGACCGAATGCCCCGCGTTCATGCAGTCCGTCGCCGACGGCAAGCTGCCCATGTTGCTGCAGGGCCTGGGCACCGACGGGGACGGCTTGTTGCCGTTGGTGCTGCCACACCGGTGAGTTTGAGTTGCGGGCTGGTTCCTGTAGGGCGGGGACTTCGTGCCCACCATTGAGGCGCGTATCCCGCCGAAAGTTCCCCTCAGTGTGACGCGGCATGCAACAGCGGTCCTACGATCAGGCGTTACGGTTGTTCACCTGCCGACGCTCGGCGGCAAGGCGCTGACCGAAATCACTGCCGTGGACGTCTCCTCCCCCCGGAAACCCGTCGCGCACGGTCCGGCGGCATACCACCGGCGGTGCTCGACACCGCCGTCAATGACGGCTCAGGCCGGCTCGGCCCGCGCCGCATCTGCCGGCCCGAGCGTGCGGAACCGACCGCGACGTCTAGCACGTCCAGCTCATCGACGATCCCGTCGATGAGTGCCTGCACATCGGGCACCTGCTCGGGATCGGCCAGGATTCCGATGGTCAACGCATCGAACGAGCCCATCACGGTGATGTTGAGCCCCTGCCCGTCGGCGATCGTCGACAACGGATAAACCGCGTCCAGGCGCGCGCCGCCGATGTACATCTCGACCGATCGTCCCGGCACGTTGGAGACGAACAGATTCAACGGCCGAACATGTTCGAGGAGCCGCATGCGACTCGCCAGCCGGCTGGCCAGCGTGGCGACGGCCGGCAGGGTGCACTCCGCGATATCAGTGAGCACGTCGGCAGGCATGGCATGGAACTGCTCCTTGGCCGCTCCCATGGCCTGGTGTGCGGCGCGGAGGCGCTCGGCGGGGTCGCGCAGATGCGTCGGTAGCGGCGCGATGACTTTGGACAACTGGTTGCCCTCCGTCGCTGTGTGCTCGTGGGTGCGGGTGGACACCGGCACCCCGGCCAGCAACGGGCCGGCGGGAAGCGCGTGGTGATCGCTGAGCCACCTGCGCAGCGCCCCGGCGCACAACGCCAAGACGACGTCGTTGACGGTGACGCCGGCGCAGTTCTTGACCTGCTTCACCCGGGTCATCGGCAGGCTACCGAAGGCCCACCGCCGGCGTGGCCCGAGCATCTTGTTGAACGGCGTGGGCGGGGCCAGGAACCGCCGAGGCGCCGGGCTGTTGACCAGTTCAGGAAGCAGCCGCAGCGCGTCTGCACAAAGCCGCGCAAGCCGGCGTGGTTGCCGGGCCGCCGAGGCCACGCTGCGGGCCAGGAGCCGCAGTGCGTCGGGCTCGGTGTCCGGGCGCCACGAGTCCACGACCGGTGCCTCGCGGGGCTGCGGTGCGAGGTCCAACAGCCTGACAAGCAGATTGCTGCCCGCTACACCGTCGATCGCGGCATGGTGAACCTTTATGTAGATGGCCTGCTGACCGGAGGCGAGACCGTGCATCAGGTGGATCTGCCACAACGGGCGGGCGCGGTCCAGCGGCTGCTCGTGTAAGCCGGCGACCACGGCGGCCAATTGACGCTCGCTTCCCGGCGCGGGCAATGTCAGTTCGCGGAGGTGGAACTCGACGTCGAAGTCTGGGTCCTCGACCCAGTACGGCAGATCCAAGCCGAAAGGCACCTCGGCTAGCCGCCGCCGGAACGGCGGAAGCAGCGGGAGCTTGGACGCGACGAGCTCGGTGAGCTTCTGCAGGCTCAGTGCCGGACCATGGACCGGCGGGTCGATCACGCAAAGGCAGCCCAGGTGCGTGGCCACCGTGGCCGAGTCCAGGGCCAGATAAGCTGAATCCAGACCACTCAGTTGTCGCATCGAAATACCTTCCTTCCCGAAATGGCCCAGTCGACGTGCATGGTGATCGGTTCACGATCGGCTTGGAGATGCGTCGGTCTCCCACGGTTGGGGCGACATTGCTGACGTCAGTAGCGGCATGTCGCCTTCCTCACGCTCCCGTCTTCGCTGGTGTGAATCCCGTTCTGGTAGTGACGCTTTCAACGCAAGTACAGGTCCGCGGGCCTGAGCTGGCCGCGCTGTCGGGCAGCATCGCATGTCGGATCGCGTGGTTGACGGCGTCCGGCGCCTCGCTGGGAAGCATGTGGCCGGCGTCGGGAAGGTGCACGTGAATGGCCCCGGGGATCGCGTCGGCCAGTTCCCGCGAGTGCGTTTCCGGCGTGAGCGGGTCGGCACCACCGCTGACGACGACGGTGTTCGCGCGGATGGCGGGCAGACTCGGATGCTGGTCGAACTCGCGCAGCGTGGGGAAGAATCCGGCAGCCGTCAGTATTGGCGTGCTGGCAGCCGCCTCCGTGACTTTCGCCAGCATGAGACGCTGCGCCGGAAAGGTCTTGCCCAGTGTCTTGCACACCGGCCCGACGAGGGCCTCGAGTGCCTGCTTGGGAATGCGGTCGACGAACCCGAGCAGCGCCCCGGCGCCCGGGGTGACCAACAGTCGCCCCAGACCTCGCTCGGCGAGCTTGCCCGCCGCAGTGCTTACGAGGACGAGGCCGTGCGGATCGACGGGGCGGTCGGAACTTGAGCGGGCTAGGTAGGCCAGCACCGTCATCCCGCCCATCGAATGGCCGACCAAAGTCGTCGGGCCGACGACGTCGAGCGCCTCGAGGATGTCCGCCAGGTCGCTGGCCAGCCGCTCGATGCGGTAGCTCTCGGCCGGCGCGCAGGCGGATCTGCCATGGCCGCGGTGGTCGTAGGTAATGACGCGGATGTCGTCGCGGAAGTGACCCAATAGGTGGTCACGCTGAAGCGACCACACCTCGTCGCTGACGCACAGCCCGTGGAGCAGTACGGCGGTGTGGCGGGCTGCCCGGGTGCCATAGTCGCGCACGGCGAGTCGGACGCCATCGCCTGTCATCACGCTCAGGTCGGCGTGCCGGTGCAGGGGCGGGTCCATCACATGACTGCGCTCGCTTTCCATGACAGCCAGGGTCGTCAGCTCACATGAATGCAGCCAGGTCCGTTTCATTAGAGAGCTGTCATCTATGGCCGTCACCGCGGTATCGGCGGTCCGCAAGCTGCCGGCGTATCGCGGGGGCAATCCGCATCACCTGGCGGCTCGGCAGGCCGGGGCAATGCGGGAAGGCCTGCGGTACAACGGGTGTGTACCGGGATTTCGTGACGGTGAAGATGAGGCGCTGCCCCGGAAGGGCCCTGGTAGCCACCATCCGCTCCGGAGACCCCTCCGAGGCGATACCGACGAGATGGGCTCCGAGCACTTGTTGGCACAATCAATCCCGTTGGCGGCCACGATGACGTCGGCAATGCGCTCAAGCACTAGGATCGTCTGGATGGACGACCTGAGTCCCGACCGCATCATCGCGATCGGCGCCGGTTACTGGGCCTCGAAGGTGCTGCTGTCGGCGATCGGGCTCGGGCTCTACACCGAACTCGGCGATGATGCGATTTCGGCCCCGGTTCTCGCCGAACGCCTAGGACTCCTCGCCCGACCGGCCACCGACTTCTTCGACGCGTTGGTATCCCTGGACTTGCTCGCGCGCGACGGTGACGGCGCAGAGGCCCGATACCGCAATACGCCGGAGACGGCACGCTTTCTGGACGAGGCCAGTCCCGACTACGCGGGTGGCCTGTTGAAGATCTGGGACGAGCGCAATTTTCGGTTCTGGGCCGATCTCACCGAGGCGCTCAAAACGGGTAACCCGCAGAGCGAGGTCAAGCACTCGGGTCGTCCCTTTTTCGAAACGTTGTATGCCGATCCCCGGCGGCTCGAAAGCTTCATGGCGGCAATGGATGCGTCATCGAGGCGCAACTTCGAGCTACTGGCCGAGCGCTTCCCGTTCGCGAATCATGCGCGCCTGTGCGACGTCGGCGGCGCCGACGCGCTGCTGTCGCGGATCGTCGCCGCGGCGCACCCGCACCTGGAATGTGTCAGCTTCGACCTGCCCGTCGTTACCGAAATCGCCAGGCGCAAAATCGAATCGGCCGGCCTCGGCGACCGAGTGAGTGCGGTCGCCGGCGACTTCTTCGCCGATCCGCTGCCGGCCGCCGATGTCATCACGATGGGCATGATCCTGCACGACTGGAGCCTCGAGCGGAAACAGCAGCTGATCGCCAAGGCCTACCACAACCTGCCGAAAGGCGGCGCTTTGGTCGTGGTCGAGGCGTTGATCGACGATGCCCGGCGAAAGAACACCTTCGGGCTGATGATGTCGCTGAACATGCTGATCGAGTTCGGTGACGCGTTCGACTTCTCCGGTGCCGATTTCCGGGAGTGGTGCGCCTCGGCCGGATTCCGGTCATTCGACGTCATCCCGCTTGACGGCGGATCGAGCGCCGCCGTCGCGTACAAGTGAAAGCCGTCACTTGTCGAAGGCGTCATCACACCCGACGGCGGGCGGACCCTGATCATCTCCGGCGACAGCGACTACGGTCTGGTCGGCATCGATTCTGACACCGCGCCGTTCCCGCTGACGCGGCAGATCCTGGCCAACGGTGCACAGGATTCCGGCGGGTTCCTGGTGGTCGACATGGCGAAACTGCCGGCCACCACGACAAGCGGGACGCTAGCCATCGACGTGGGCCGAGCTTTGTGAGGACCCCACCCGTAATGCCGGCGCCCGTCACGGGGCGCCGAATTATGAAAGGCCACTCATCTACGGCTCATGGCCTGTCCATCCGGGTCTTTCATGCTCTTCGGTATGGCCACGACACGCACAGACCGTAACTTCCGGGCCTTCCTCACCAGCCAGGCCGCCTCCCAGTCCGGTACCTGGCTGCAGTTCGTGTCGCTGGCGTGGCTGGCCGCAGAACTGACCGGCAGCGGCACCGCGCTGGGCTGGATCGCCGCGGCAACCTTCGGGCCGCTGCTCGTGTTGGGGCCGTTGACCGGAACCCTAGCCGACCGCTTCGACAAGCACCGCCTGCTTATCGCCACTCAGCTTCTGGTAGTCGGCCAGGCGGCCGCGCTGGGCGCCGTGATTCTCACCGGCACGACCGACATGACGTTCTTGTACGGTCTGGCCCTCGCGTTCGGTCTGCTGCACGCGGTCGATAACCCCCTTCGCCGAGCGTTCTTGGCAGAGGTTGTCGACCAGGACCGGATTCCGCGCGCGGTGAGCCTCAACGGGGCGGTCACCTCCGCAGGCCGTGTCCTGGGTCCCGTTTCGGCCGGTGCCCTGATCGCGTCGGTGGGTATCGGCTGGTGCTTCATCGCCACCGCGGTCAGCTACGTGGTCGCGCTGAGCTTTTTGCCGCTGATACGTCGTGACGCCCTGCGCATCACCGAGGTGGCGCGGGAGCCCAGGGCGGTGCGGGCCGGTCTCCGATACGCCTGGAGTGTCCCCGAGCTGCGGATCGCACTGTTGCTGACCGCCGTCGTCGCCACCTTCGGCTTCAACCATCAGGTCCTCGTTCCGTTGGTGACAGATACTTTCGTCGGCAGCATTGGTGCCTATACCCTGCTCTACACAGCCATCGGGGTCGGATCGGTCGTCGGCGCCCTGTCGGTAGCCCACCGCGACGAAATCGAGCTGCGGTTCCTCGTTTTCGGCGTCATCGCGTTCGCGGTCGCGAACGGCCTGATCGCACTGTCCCCGAATCTGGCACTGGCGGTGTTCTCCTGCGCTGCCACTGGTGTCACTGCGTCTGTTTTCGTCACTGCCGCAACCACATTGCTACAACAGCGCTGTGTCCCCGCGATGCGCGGCCGGGTGATGGCGCTGTCGGCGATGGTGCTCCTCGGCGGGCTTCCGATCGGAGGGCCGATCGTCGGCTGGATCTGCGACGTCGCCGGACCCCGTGCCGGGCTGGCCGTCGGGTCGCTGGCAGCCATGCTCGCCGCCGCAGTTGTCCTGCCACGTCTCCCGCGCAGCAGACGAGTCTGCCCCGGCAGTTTGCCGGAGAGTTCTCTCATCACAGCCTCATGAGCGCCTAGTCGGTGGCGGCCAGGCTCGACGTATGGCGATCACTCCGTTGACCCTGTTGCTGGGAGCACATGCTGAGCACGTCTTGGCGGCGGCGATCGGTGAAGGTGGGGCAAGCGTGGAGGAGCTGCGGCTCGCCGACATCCGCGTGCAGCCCAGCGGCGCGGTGCGCGCCAGGTACATCGCCGGCGTCCGCCATCCGGACGGAAGCCGCGGACACGAGGCGTTGGTGGCCGCCACCGGCGCCTACATCCCGACCAGTGCCACTGTGGTGGCCGGCGAACCCCTGGGCGAACGCGTGGAAGTGGGAGTGTGGCGGGTCGCGCAGGACCCGGCGCTGCCCGGCCTACGGATGGTGGAGGACCCCGAGCGGGTGGCCGACCTGTTGTCCGCCCACAATGTGGCCCTGGCCGGGCCCCCGAGAGTTCTTGTGCGGGCCTATCGCCCCGCTCAACGCGCGGTGCTGGAGGTCAGCGATGGTCGCTGTCGCTGGTTCGTCAAGGTGGTGAACCCGGCGGCGGCAGCCGGCCTGCGTCTTCGCCACGATCTGCTGGCCCCACGACTGCCCGTGCCACCGGTGCTCGGCGACACCTCCGACGGTTTGGTCCTGCTACCCGAGGCTTGCGGGACGCTGTTACGTGAGCGACTGATCTGCGATCGGCAGCCTGACCTCGTCGAGCTGCCCGCTCCCGCGGATGTGGAGAAACTACTCGACGCTTTGCCCATCGAGTTGATGCGGCTGCCTTCGCGCCGCTCAATTCTGCACCGCGTGCAAGAGAGCGCCGAGGTGTTGCGCATTTGTGCGGAGTCCGATCCCGCAGTTCCGGCGAGCCTGGCGGCGAAACTCACGTCCGAGGCGACCGGGGTCGTCGAGCAGGTTCTCACGCCATCGGAACAGGCCGAGCCGCCCGTGCCTGTGCACGGCGACTTCTACCACAATCAAGTGCTGACTGACGGCTCACGCATCACCGGTTTGCTGGACGTCGACACCGCCGGCCCCGGTGAGCGCGCCGACGACTGGGCGACGATGATCGGCTACCTATCCGTGCTGGGGATCTCCCAAGCCCGGGCGCGACGGTACTGCGGTGCGGCGCTCGCCTACGCCGAGCGCCGTATCGACCCGCGTGTTCTCCGCAGGCGGACGGCCGCGGTCGTGCTGGGCCTGGCATCGGCACCGTTCCGAGCCCGGCTGGACGACTGGCCCAGCCATGCCGCGGACCGGCTGGCACTGGCCCGCGAGTGGCTGTAGCGGATGAGAGAGCACTCATCTCCGGCTCCGGTGGCTCTCACCTCCAAACGAAATCCTGGAAGGGATGGACGGGAGACCAGCCCGACCACAACCGAGAAAAGGAGTGCACCATGAACCGCACCAACGGCTGGAAGGTGATCACCGGCGGCGTCGCCCTGACCGGGATCGGACTGCTGGGAGCAGGCGTCGCCAGCGCTGATGGAGACGAAATGCTCGCCGGGAACACCCAGCTCGCCGGGAACACCCAGACCGTGCTCGCGATGGACGGCTCGTACTGGGATGACAGCTCCTGGGACTGAGCCGATCCCGTCGGCGGCCCGCGCCCGCCACCTGAATCCGTGGTGGCGGGTGCCCGGCCCGTGCCCGCGACGAAACGCTCGTCAATGTACCGTCATCGAAGGAGGCACTCTCAATGGTCACCGATTACGACGCGGGCGAGACCGCCCAGCTCTACCAACGCGCCAAGAACACCCTGCCGATCTATCAAGTCGACACCTACTCACTGATGCAGCGCATCGGTGACGTCTCCAGCCTCAAGGTCCTCGATATCGCTTGCGGTGAAGGACATTTCACGCGACGGCTGCGCCGGGCCGGAGCCGCGAAGGTGGTCGGGCTCGACATCTCCGAGGAGATGATCCGGCTGGCCCGCGACCAGGAGTCCGCCGACCCGCTCGGCATCGAGTACGTGGTCGGTGATGCCCGCACGGCAGCCGATCCGCCATCGGACTACGACATCGCCGTGGCCGCATTTCTGTTGGTTTACGCACGAAGCCGAGATGAGGTTGCCACCATGTGTCGCGGACTCGCGAGCCGGGTGCGACAAGGTGGGCGGTTCGTCACGATCACCGTCAATCCCGACTTGTACTTCTTCGATCCGGCCCCTGACTATCGCAAGTACGGATTCGGCATTCGTCTGGCGAACCACGCGTACGACGGTGCACCTATCAACTTCTCGGTCCTGCTAACCGATGCCACCCTGGAGATCGAGAACTACTATATGCCGCTCGAGACCTACCGCGAGGAATTGATGTCGGCGGGATTCGCCGACGTTGGCGTGTACGGCCTTTCAGTGCCGCCGCATGCCCGGGCCGACCACGAACCGGGATTTTGGGACGTGCTTGAGGCGCATCCGGTATTCGTGCTCCTCGACTGCGTCAAGGCCTGACCCGGCGCCGACCTGCACCGCCGTGGTCGTGCGGTAACCGGTCAGGGAATCTCCTCGAGGCGGTAACCCATCCGGCGCAGCGTGACGAACCGGTCGGCGCCGAGCTTACGGCGAAGATAGCGGACGTAGACGTCGACGACGTTGGAGCCGGGGTCGAAGTCGTAGCCCCAGACATGGCTGAGCAGTTGCTCTCGAGACAGCACCTGCCCGGGATGACGCAGGAACGTTTCGGCCAAGGCGAACTCGCGCGCGGACAGTTCCACGGTGCGCCCATCGACCTGCGCTCTGCGGGTGCGCAGATCCAATTGCAATCCGCCGCAGGACAATACCATCGACTCCGCGGTGCGCTCGTCCCTCAGCCGCCGACGAACCCGCGCCAACAGCTCTTCGAACCGGAACGGTTTGGGCATATAGTCGTCGGCCCCGCCCTCGAGCCCGGCCACGGTATCCTGCACGCTGTCACGGGCGGTCAGCACGATCACCGGGATCGGGTTGTTCTCGGTGCGCAGCTTGCGCAGGACGTCGAATCCGTCCATTTCGGGCAGGCCGATGTCGAGCACCAACAGATCGAATCCACCGGTGGTCGCGTATTCGTACGCGGACCGCCCGTCGGCCACGGCAGTGACGGTGAAACCGTTGGCGGACAGCCCTTTCTCGATGAAACTGGAAATCCGCGGTTCATCTTCGGCCAGCAGGATTCGGGCCATTATTCTCCTCTGGCCGGGATCAGGACGGTGAAGGTGGCGCCCTGACCGGGGATGCTGTCCAGCCGGACATCGCCGCCGTGTGCCACTGCGATCGCCTTCACGATCGCCAAGCCAAGCCCAGCGCTGTCGGACCGCTTTCCGCCGGCACTGCCGCGCGAGAAGCGATCGAAGATGCGGTCCCGATCCGCATGGCTGATCCCCGGGCCACTATCCGAGACCCAGAACTTCAACCGCCTGTTCTCTCTCGCCGAACCCAGGCCGATCCGGTCACCGTCGCGGGTGTAGCGACATGCGTTGTCGGCCAACGCAAGCAGCGCCTGGGTTATCCGCTGGGAATCCAGCACGGCGGTCGATTCTTCGACCGCCTGAAGTGTGAACTCTCGGTCGCCCAGAGGACCCAGTTTTTCGAAGACGTCCCGGGTCAGTGCGCCGACGTCGGTCAGCTTCAGATGAAGGAACGATGGCTGCTCTGCGCGCGCCAGCAGCAGCAGATCCGAGACCATCCGATTCATCCGCTCCAGTTCGTCGTCGACCAGAGCCACTGTCGACTTCACATCGCTGGGGTCGGTTGGGTCCATGACCTCGAGGTTCCCCCGGACGATGGTGATCGGGGTTCTCAGTTCGTGCCCGGCATCGTCGGTGAAGCGACGTTGTGCGGTCACCGCCGCTTCGACCCGGTCGAGCATCCCGTTGAGCGTCTGCACCACCTCACCCAACTCATCTCCCTCGCCACCACGGGCCGGGATACGTCTCGACAGATCGGAATCATTGATGCTGCGCGCGGTATCGGCGACATCGCGAAGCGGTCTAAGAATCCGACCGGCAATGAGCCAGGCCGCCATCGCGGCGACAACGATGGTGGCGGCACCGACCCCGAGCATCAGCCTTGCCACCGCGTCAGCATTGGCGCGTTCCCGGTCGCCGAAAAAGGCGGAAACGATCACACCTCTGCCAGGCTTGTCTTTCAGAGTCACCGGGATGGCCAGGAAGCGGATCTCGCCCAACCCTGGATACCGGAAGACGCTTTCGACCGGCTCGGAAATCGAAGCGACCCGTTCGGTGAACGCCCGATCTCCGGCCAACACGTCCGGGGTACCCGGCTGCTGCGGACTCCTGGTCAGGTAGGCGCCATCGACGTAACCGAGAAACACCTCGTTGGGCCGGGCGATGTTGTACGCCATCGCCGCGCGCACCAGCTCTTCGACGCCGGTGAACGGCGCGCCGGTACCTGGATTGATGCCGGGTCCAGTGAGCTCCGCGAACTCTTTGACCTCCACCCGTAACGCCTCGTCCATCCGTGTGTTGATGGCGGAAACAAGAAGCCGCCAGGTCGCAAAAGTCGCGATCGCAAGCGCGGCCATCAAGAACAACAGCATCCAGCCGATGATCCGGGTGCGCGCGGCCGACGGAAGGATCCGCCGCAGCATTGACCGCTCGTCAGGCGGTGTATCCCGTCGCATCGCCGCCTTCCGGATGCACACCGATCGGACGTCTCGTTGGGCCCGCGTCCAGCAATGCCATCATCGCAGCCCGCCTGCTGTTTGCGGCCCTGATTGAACAGGTCGGCAGACCACGTCTGCCGGTCCCGATCGCCCATTGGTGAGTGCTCTCTAATCCTCCCCTCCTCTGGAGATCACCTTGGTGAACGAACCTCAATAGGGACGGTGAAATTCGACGACAATCGAGGAAAGGACCGTTGGCATGTTGCTCGCTCTCACTCGCGCTCGGATCTCGATCCGGCGCACCGGGACCCTCGACGAGGCGACGCTGGCACAGATGTGGGCGCTCTACGAGCCGCACCACAACGTGGACCGCGAAGAGTTCCAGGAGAAGCTGGCAACTCTCGATGAAGTCGCGTTGTTCACACTCCGCAGCAACCGGACGCTGATCGGCTTCTGCGGCCTCCGGCACCGGTTGGTGGAACTCTCCGCCGGGGGGCGCGTTGCAACGTTGTACATGGGGCTGACGTACGTGACTCCCGAGTGGCGATCCGTCGGCCTCGTCCAGCGCGTTGTACTCCGCCGCATGCTTGGCCCATTGTTCTCGCCCAGGGTCGACCGGGTGTACTTCTGGGCCGATTGCCTCACCTTCCGGCCCTATCTCGCGATGGCGCGCAACCTGCGTGAATACTACCCTTCTCGCGAACGCGTCACTTCGGACGAGGCGCGCGAGGTAATCGCGACGCTGGGCAGAACGTACTACGGGGCCAGCTTCGACCAGCAGCGAGGAACGGTAAGGAAAGGGGTTCGCCGCATCGCTGCGCATGAGGCCTGCGTGTCAGCGGCCGACCTGCACGATCCCGACATTCTGTTCTACCTAGAGCAAAACCGCGACTTCGGCCGCGGCGACGGCCTGATTGCCATCTTCCCGATGGGGGTGGGAAATCTCGTCCACCTACTCGGACGGCAGCTGCGCAAAGTGCGCTCGGCGGCACGAATGCCCTCGCCCGCGGCACAAGAACCTGGCGCGGTTCCTGAATTCGGACATGGTCTCCGAGGTGTTGATGCGTTGAGGCTGTGACCTCGAGGCGCTGACCCGCGGATGAGACCACTCGCTTGAACGGCTCCTAAACCAGGTGGTCCTCTCCGTAAACCACGTGGTCCTGTCCGCAACTTGCGGCCGAAGCGGGCTCAACCACCGACCGCCACGGTGTAGGCCATCGCCCCGCCGAAGAGGACCACCACGCACAACCCGAGTGTTCCCACGGCGAACGGCCACGCCGGTTTGCGCTGCGCGAGCCGGACGATCGTGAGCACGATGCCGACGAGTCCGACCAGAGCGGCGAGGGCCAGGGCGGTCATCACCGCGGTGACGGCACCGTCGACGCTGCATGTGGCGGGCGGGCAGTGGTCCAGGAACGCCAGCGAGAACACGCCCATGAATCCGGCGAGCCCGCCGAGCAGCACGATGAGGACCATCGTGATGATCGACACCGTCAGGTCCGTCCCGGACCTCGGCGGCTGGGCGGGGGGATACGGCGGCGGATAGGGATAGGGATGGCCCATGCCCGGCGATGCTATCCGCGCCGGACCGCCTTGGCTCGCAGACCGTAGGTTCCTCCACCGTCGGCCGACCCGGGCCCGCAGGTAGGTTCAGCTCATGGCCGAGGGCTCCGATCTCGATGACTTGCTGCGCCGGCGGGCGCTGACCGAAGACGCGGCCCGCCCCGACGCCGTCGGCCGCCGGCACGCCGCGAACGGGCGCACCGCGCGCGAGAACATCGCCGACCTCGTCGACCCGGGCTCGTTCGTCGAGTACGGGCGTTTCGTGATGGCCGCGCAACGCCAGCGGCGCGACGTCGACGATCTGATCGCCCGCACCCCCGCCGACGGTCTGGTCGCCGGCATCGGGCGGATCAACGGCGACCTGTTCGGTCCGGAACGGTCCGCCGCCGCGGTGCTGTCCTACGACTACACCGTGCTCGCCGGCACCCAGGGCGTCTTCGGGCACCGGAAGAAGGACCGGCTGTTCGAGCTCATCGAACGGATGCGGCTGCCGACGGTCTTCTTCGCCGAGGGCGGCGGCGGGCGGCCCGGCGACACCGACTACCCCACGGTGTCCTCGCTCGAGGTGCGCGCCTTCAAGCTGTGGGCGGCGCTGTCCGGTGTGGTTCCGCGCATCGCGGTGGTCAAGGGCCGCTGCTTTGCGGGCAACGCGGTGATCGCCGGCTGCTCGGATCTCATCGTCGCCACCGAGGACACCTCGATCGGGATGGGTGGACCGGCCATGATCGCCGGCGGTGGGCTCGGCGACGTGGACCCCGACGCGGTCGGCCCGATCTCCGTGCAGGCGCCCAACGGCGTCGTCGATGTCGTGGTGCCCGACGAGGCCGCCGCCGTCGCCGTCACCAAACAACTGATCGGATACTTCCAGGGTTCGACAGCACCGGGCCCGGCGGCGGACCAAACCGCCTTGCGCACAATGATTCCGGAGCGGGCGCGCCGCGCCTATCCGGTGGCGCCGCTGATCCGGACACTGGCCGACGAGGGATCGGTGACCGTCCTGCGGGAGCGCTTCGCCCCGGAGATGGTCACCGCGCTGGCCCGTATCGACGGGCGCGCGATCGGCGTGATCGCCAACAACACGATGGTGATGGCCGGTGCGATCACCGCGCGGGCGGCGGACAAGGCGGCCCGTTTCCTGCAACTGTGCGACACCTACGCCATCCCGGTCGTCTCCCTCGTCGACTGCCCGGGCTATATGGTCGGACCGGCCGCCGAGGCCGAGTCGCTGGTCCGGCGCGCATCGCGTTTGCTGGTCGCCGGCGCCGCCCTGCGTGTGCCGCTGGTCGCGGTGATCCTGCGCCGCGGCTACGGCCTCGGTGCGCAGGCGATGACCGGCGGTAGCCTGCACGAGCCGCTGCTCACCGTGGCCTGGCCGGGCGCGCACCTGGGACCGATGGGCCTGGAGGGCGCGGTGCGACTGGGTCTGCGCAAGGAACTCGATGCCATCGCCGACGACGCCGAACGGGAGGAGCGGGTGCGTCAGGTCACCGCCGTCGCGCAGGAGAACGCCAAGGCGCTCAATGCCGCCGCCCTTTTCGAGATCGACGATGTCATCGATCCCGCGGAGACCCGCGAGCTGATCGCCGCCACGCTGTCGGCGGCGACCGGCCGTGGGCAGCCGCCGCCGAGGCGATTCGTCGACACCTGGTAGCGACCCTGCGATTAGGGTGTGATCCTGTGCGCGTCCTCGTGATCGGATCCGGTGCCCGCGAACACGCCCTGCTGGTGGCGCTGCGCCGGGACCCGCAGGTCGAGCATCTGTCGGTGGCCCCGGGTAACGCCGGCACCGCGGCCGTGGCCGAACAACACGACGTCGACGTCACCTCCGCCGAGGCGGTGACCGGACTGGCCAAGCGGATCGGCGCCGACCTGGTGGTCGTCGGCCCGGAGGTGCCGCTGGTGCTCGGTGTCGCCGACGCCGTCCGCGCCGCGGGCATCGCCTGCTTCGGGCCCACCAGGGACGCCGCCCGGATCGAGGGTTCCAAGGCCTTCGCCAAGGACGTGATGTCCGCGGCGGGGGTGCGGACCGCGCTGTGCGAGACCGTCGACAACCCGGCCCACCTCGACGCCGCGCTCGACCGGTTCGGCCCGCCGGCGGGCCAGCCCGCCTGGGTGGTGAAGGACGACGGGCTGGCGGCGGGCAAGGGCGTGGTGGTCACCGACGACCGCGACACCGCCCGCGTGCATGCCGCGGCGCTGCTGGACTCCGGGCATCCGGTGCTGCTCGAGTCCTTCCTCGACGGACCGGAGGTGTCGCTGTTCTGTCTGGTCGACGGCCCGACCGTGGTACCCCTGCTGCCTGCCCAGGACTTCAAGCGGGTCGGCGACGGTGATGCCGGGCCCAACACCGGGGGGATGGGCGCCTACGCGCCACTGCCGTGGCTGCCCGACGCGGTGAAGGCCGCCATTGTCGCCGACGTGGTGGAGCCGGTCGCGGCCGAACTCGTGCGCCGCGGCTGCGGGTTCTCCGGCCTGCTCTATGCCGGGCTGGCGATGACGTCGAGCGGGCCCGCGGTGGTGGAGTTCAACTGTCGCTTCGGCGATCCGGAGACCCAGGCGGTGCTGGCGCTGCTGAAATCCCCACTGGGACAGTTGCTCTACGCGACGGCCACCGGAACGCTGGCCGACTTCCCCGCGCTGCAGTGGCAGGACGGCTACGCGGTCACCGTCGTGCTGGCCGCCGAGAACTACCCGGGCCGGCCGCGCGTCGGTGACGTGATCACCGGCTCCGAGGCCGACGGCGTGCTGCACGCGGGCACCACCCGGCGAGACGACGGCGCCGTCGTCTCGTCCGGCGGCCGGGTGCTCTCCGTCGTCGGAACGGGCGCCGACCTGCCTGCCGCGCGCGAGGCCGCCTACCGGGTGCTGTCCGGAATCGGGTTGCCGGGCGGCCATTTCCGGTCCGACATCGGACTGGCCGCCGCCGAGGGCCGGATCGCGCTGCCGTGAGGACGAAGCGGTGAGCGCGGACCGCGGCGCGGCGTTCAAGGCCGAGCGGGCCGCCATGCTGGCCTTCTGCGCCACGCTCGCGCCGGCCGACTGGCGAATGAACAGCCGTGCCGAGGGCTGGAGCATCCAGGACGTCGTCGCCCACCTAGCGGCCGGATGTCACGCCGTGTTCAGTCCGGCGGCGGGGAAAGTGTTGCGCAGCAACGATATCGAGCGTGCCAATGACGTGATGGTGGACAGCAGACGGGATCGGTCCTCGACCGAGGTGCTGGCCGAGTACCGGCGCTGGAGCCGGGTCTTCGGCGCCACCCTCACCGCGGTGGGCCGCACCCCCCTCGGTGGTTTGCCGGTACCGCTGGCCGACCTGGGTAAGTTCCCGGCCCGGCTGATGCTCGGCGCGTTGGTCTTCGACCACCACACCCACCTGCGGCACGACATGGCCCCGGCACTGGGCCGGCCGGTACCGGGCACCGACGCCAACCGGATGGCCGTGGTGCTGGAGTGGATGATGGCGGTGCTGTCGAATCAGCTTCGCGCCCAGCCGCTTCCGTTCCTCGACCGGACCCTGTCCATCACACTGACCGGACCCGGCGGCGGCACCTGGCGGGTTGCCCCCACCGGCTCGGTCTCCGTCACCGCGGCCGAGCCGTCGGTCGCCCAGATAACCGCGGCCGAGCCGTCGGCCGCCCAGATAACCGCGGCGGCCTCGGAGTTCCCGGAGTGGGGCACCAAGCGGGCCGGCTGGCGCGACCGTGACGTTCGCATCGAGGGTGACGCCGACTACGCCGCGACGTTCCTCGACGCGGTCGACATCGTCTGAGACCTCAGGCCGTCAACAGCGGGGCCATCCAGGTCAGTTCCGCGGGCAGTTGCGAACTCCAGAAGGCGGCGTCGTGCCCGCCGGGGGAGAAGCCGCCCGCGGGCGGGTTGGGCAATTGGGCGACGAACTGCTTGGTCGCCGCGTAAAACGGGTCGCTGTCGCCGCAGTCGATGCGGATCGGGATCGAGGCCAGCGCCGGCAGCCCGAACACACTGTTGGCGGCGAAGTCGTCGGCACCGTCGAACGCGCCGGGCGCCGTCGCCCCCGAGGACAACCACAGCGCCGGGCTGACCGCGCAGATCGCCGCGGTGCGGGCCGGGCCGAGTCGCGCGCCGAGCAGCAGCGCCCCGTAGCCGCCCATCGACCAGCCCAGGAAACCCACCCGCGAGGTGTCCAGGCCCTGGCCGTCGAGCATCGGGATCAGTTCGTCGAGGACCATCGCCCCGGCGTCCTCACCGGACGCGCGCCGGTGGAAGTAGCTGCCGCCGCCGTCCACCGCGACCACCGCGAACGGCGGCAGCCCGGCCTGCACGGCCCCGGCCAGGCCCTGCTCCACACCGCCGGCCATCACCGTCGCGGCGTCGCTGCCCTTCCCGTGTAGGGCGATCACCGGCCGCAGCGGCCTGGTCTGCCCAGGCGGCCGGGCGACGGCCCAGTTGGTCGGGATTCCGCCGCGCGCCGCGGAGACGAACGAACCGGTGACCATGGTGGGGGCGGCGACGCCCGCGGTCGCGGGATCCAGCGGAGGCGGCGGCAGCAGCGGAGCACCGACACCCGTCATCGCCACGGCGGGCCCGGCACCGGCAGAGATCGAACCCAACAACGGGCCGACGGCGGCGGCGCCGGCGGCACCCACCGCCGCGGTCGCGCCGAGCCGCAGGACCCCGCGGCGGCTCAGGTTCGGCATGCGGCCATCTTGCCATCGCGGCCGGATGCGGCCGAATCGGCTGTTTTGGAGAAGTTAATGATTCGGTGAAAGGGCGGTGCGCCGTCGGGGTGGCTGGCAGCATTCGAACCGTGACCGCAGCGGTTACGCCCAAGGGAGAACGGCGACGGTATGCGCTTGTCAGCGCCGCCGCCGACTTGCTGTGCGAGGGTGGATTCGAAGCGGTGAGCCACCGCGCCGTCGCCCAGCGCGCCGGGCTGCCGCTGGCCTCGACCACCTACTACTTCTCGTCGCTGGACGATCTCATCGTCAACGCCGTCGCGCACATCGGGATGATGGAGGCCGCGCAGCTGCGGGCCCGGGTGGAGGAGCTGCCGCGGCGGCGGCGCGGACCCGAGGCGACCGCCGACGTGCTGGTCGATCTTCTCGTCGGTGAGCCGGCGAGCGAACCTTTCAGCGAGCAGCTGATCTCCCGCTACGAGCGCTACATCGCCTGTGCCCGCCAGCCCGCGCTCCGCGAGCTCCAGCGCCGGCTGTTGCGCCAGCGGGTCGACGCGGTCGTCGAGGTCATCTCCCGTTCGGGCCGCCGGGTGCGCGTCGACCTGCTGACCGCGCTGGTCTGCGCGGTCGACGGCGCGGTGGTGTCGGCGCTGGTGGGCGACGGCGACGGGCCCCGGGAGATCGCCCGCGCCACGCTGATCGATGTGATCGACATCCTGGCGCCCATCGATCTGCACACCGTGCGGGTGTGAGCGGCGCGCCACTGAAGGTTACGTTCGACGCATGGATCTCTCCGCTATCACCCGGCCGGTGAATGATCTGCTCGACGGCGCGATGGACCGCTCGGTGGTCCTCGGCTACACCAAGATCGGCTCCGGGCTGCGCCGGCACTGGTGGCCGGCCGACGCCGAGCCCGGATCACTGCGCGACAAGCGGATCCTCGTCACCGGCGCCACCGCGGGCATCGGCCTGGCGATGGCCCACTCGTTCGCTCAACTCGGCGCGACCGTCCACCTGCTGGGTCGCAATCCCGACAAGGTGCGCACCTGCGCGGCCGAGATCCGGGCGGCCGTGCCCGGCGCCGAGGTGGTCGAGGAGGTCTGCGACGTCTCCGACCTCGACGCGGTCCGGGAGTGGACGGCCGATCTCGCCAATCGGATCCCCGCACTGAGCGGCCTGGTGCACAACGCAGTCGTGATGCCCAAGGAGCGGCTGCTCACCCCGCAGGGCCACGAGGTTCAACTCGCCACCAGTGTGTTGGGCCCACATCTGATCACCGAGCGGCTGCTGCCGCTGCTGCGCGCGGCCGGCGGGGCGTCGGTGGTGTTCATGTCCTCCGGTGGCATGTACAGCTCGCCGCTGGTGGTCGACGACATCGAATACCGGCACGGCTACAACGGCGTTCGGGCCTACGCCCGAACCAAGAAGATGCAGGTGGTCCTGGCCGACTCGTGGGCGCGCCGGCTGGCGGGCACCGACATCCGGGTGGAGAGCATGCACCCAGGCTGGGTGGAGACCCCGGGGGTGGCCGAGTACCTGCCCCGGTTCCGGATCATCACGAAACCGTTGCTGCGCAACGTCGTTGACGGCGCCGACACCGCGGTGTGGCTGGTGGCGACCCGCCCGCCGTCCAAACCCGGGCACTTCTGGCACGACCGCTCCCAGCGGCCGACCACCTTCGGCTGGCAGCGCCACGAGGATCCGGCGAAGGTACGCCGTTTCCTCGCGCAGGTCAGCCGGCTCACCGGCACGGCGGAGGGGTGGACCGGCCTGCGCGCCTGAACGATCCGCGGTTACGGCGCGACCCGCAGTCGCTCGAGGCGGGTCTGCAGCAACGGCACCCGGTGGGCGTTGCCCGCCAGCCCGACATAGCGATCACCGAACGCCGACAGCAGCGCGTCGTCGAGCCGCCGCACCGCGCCGGCGGGGAAGCGGTAGTCCATCTTCTGGTTGACGGCGTCGGTGTCGAGGTTGTTCAGCAGTTCCTCGAGGCTGTCGAGGGTCAGGATGCCCAGCTCGCCGAGCAGGTCGGACATCCACGCGTAGTGCTCGGTGCGCGACCAGCCCGCCTCGGGGAAGCGGTGGCCCAGGTAGGTCGCCAGAACGGGAGTCGCGATCCCGGCCCCGGTGGCGGCGGGCGTACGGTCGTCGGCCATCGAGGCGCGTAGCCGATCGCGGATCTCGGTGAACTCCCGGTCGGCAAGCTCCAACAGCCCGGCCGCCAGGGTGAAACGGCGGTCCAGTTCCGGGGCGTCCTGCTCGGGGATGGTGCCCTTGTAGCGGATATCGTGTTCGAACTCCGCCCACGCGTGCTGCAGGACCGTGCGCACCTGCACCGACGCGGGCTGGGTTTCGCCGTCGACGCGGACCAGCATGTGCCTGCTGGCATAGCCCCAGCGCCCCTCCCGCGCGGTGACCTGGCCCATGTCCAGATCGGCCAGGACCTGCAGTTCGTCGGCGAGCAGGTTGCCGACCGCGGTCACGTCCTCCCGCAGGTAGGTGATGACGCGCACGCCGACCTGGTCGGTGATCTGCGTCGACGGGTCGGTGTAGAGCCGACGGCCGTGCACGCTGCGGTCGGCCTTGGCCGCGAACGAGGCCACGCTCTTGGTGCGGGCGGTGACGCTGAGGTAGTTGATGCCGGCGTCGTCGAGCAGGCGGGTCACCAGCGCCAGATAGTGCTCGGTGGTGGCGATCAGGGCGGGCCGCCGGTCGGCGTAGCGGGCCACCGCGTCCCCGACCACCCCGGGGGTCGGTTCCGGTGGCGCCGGGGTCAGGTCGGCGGGCAGCGTCGGGGTGACGATGTAGCCGGTGGCGAAGTCGCCGTAGACGGTGATCGCGCCTGGTCGGCGCGTCGCGAACAGCGCGACGTAGGCGCACACCACCGCGTCGACCGGGTCCTCGGCGCGGCGCAGCTCACTCTTGCGCTCGGCCTGCTCGACGCCGCTGCGCAGCGCGATCCACTCGGGGTGGTCGGCCACCCGCAGCGGAACCGTCGCCTGGGCGAGCCCCTCGATCTCGTCCATCAGCCGCAGCAGCTCGGTGCGCAGCTGTTTGAGGCTGCGGCCCTGCTTGTGCTTGTACTTCAGGGTGCGGCCGAGCCGGAAGAACACGACCGTCGCCGGGTGCGGGTACACCTCGATGGCGCGCCGGGCCGCCCGCGACTGCGGATCCATGTCCAGCCCGAGCGCCGTCGCGATCCTGGCCCCCCGCGGCGTGCCGGCGAACTCCGGCTTACCGGTGTTCGCCGGGTGGGCGCCGGCCTCGAACTTGGCGAAATCGCGGTTCAGGTCGGTCTCGCAGGCGCGTTGACCGGTCGGGTTGGTCACCACCAGCGGGGCGTCGATGGCCACCAGGCAGTCACCGGCGACGTAGGGCCCCAGCTCGGCGAGGATGGCCGAATCATCTTGCGCGGCAGTGATATGCACAAGTCGGCCGTCGGAGTCGACCACCGCGATGCCGGTGGGCTTGCGCTCGCCCCAGGCCAGATCCAGTCCGACGAAGTACATCCGCCTACCTTGCCGTACCAGCGCCGTAAGCTGTGTGATTGTGACAATTCCGAATGTCCTGGCCAGCCGGTACGCCAGCGCCGAGATGGTGGCGATCTGGTCCCCGCAGGCCAAGATCATCGCCGAGCGCCGGCTGTGGCTGGCGGTGCTGCGGGCGCAG
>JAGQTW010000175.1 GCA_020438785.1 Mycobacterium sp.
CGGCCGAAGCGGCGCACGCCGCCGGGGTGGCGCTGTCCATCGACCATCCCAGCCGCATCCGCGTCAGCATCGACGGCGATGTGGCCCTCGCGTTCCCGGCGACCATGCCCGACGCCACCGCCGCCGACGACATCCGCGGTATCGGTGCAGCGCTGTACGCGCTGCTCACCGACCGCTGGCCGCTGCCGGAGACCGGTGCACCCAGCGGCCTGCGGCCCGCCGAGACCGACCCCGCCGGACAGCCGACCGAGCCGCGCGCCCTCGACCACAAAATCCCGTTCCAGATCTCGGCGGCGGCGGCCCGCGCGGTGCAGGAGGGTGGCGGAATCCGCAGCGCACCAACGCTTCTGCACCTGCTGCAGCAGGCGACCGCGGTGGCGGATCGCACCGATCTGATCGAACCGGTCGAGGACGCTTCCACGCGGGGATCCCGAGCCGCCGACGACGACGATCCGGAGGCGGCCGCCCGGCGACGGCGCAACCTGTTCATCGGGATCGGCGTCGGGGCCGGGATCCTGATCGTCGCGCTGATCGTGCTCGCCTCGGTCCTAAGCCACGTCTTCGGCGATGTCGGCGGCGGCCTCAAGGGTGACCAGTTGGGCCTCAACCCCTCGACCTCGTCGGCGCCCGACTCGGCCCCGGGCGATGTGGTGAAACCGACCCGCGTCACCGTGTTCTCCCCGATGGGTGGCGCCGACAACCCCGCGCAGGCGGACAAGGCCCTGGCCGACAGTGGCTGGGAGACCGACGTGTACACCGATTCCAACCCGTTCCCGAACTTCAAGAACGGTGTCGGCCTGATGCTGCAGTTGCCCTCGCCCACCACGGTCGGCAGCGTGTCGCTAACCGTGCCCAGCAGTGGCACCGCCGTGCAGATCCGCTCGGCCAGCACGCCCAACCCGGCCAGCCTCGAGGACACCACGGTGCTGACCCAGCCGACACCGCTGAAGACCGGCACCAACACCATCACCGTCACCGGCGCCTCGCCGACGTCGAACCTGCTGGTGTGGATCTCGACGCTGGGCACCACCAACGGCAAGAACAAGACCACGATCTCCGGCCTCACCGTGAAGGCGGCGTCCTGAACAACGGTGAAGTGCCGGGTGCGGCGCGGCCGGATACTGTCCGGCCATGGCCGCCCGCAGTGGTGAGAACCGCAGTGACGCAGAGTTGTTGGCCGCCCATGTCACCGGCGACCGCTACGCCTTCGAAGCGCTGTTCCATCGCCACCACCGCCACCTCTACCGGCTGGCGCGGCTGACCACCGCCAGCCCGGAGGATGCCGCCGACGCGCTGCAGGAGGCGATGCTGTCCGCGCACCGCACGGCAGCGTCGTTTCGCCACGACGCCGCGGTCGGGAGCTGGCTGCACCGGATCGTCGTCAACGCCTGCCTGGACCGGCTGCGGCGCGCGCGGTGCCGCCCCACCGTCGAACTGTTCGACGACACCTGCGCGGTCGGTGACCGCACCGCGCAGGTCGACACCGCGATCGTGGTGCAGCGGGCGCTGATGCGGCTGCCCGTCGAGCAACGCGCGGCGGTGGTCGCGGTGGACATGCAGGGCTATTCCGTCGCCGACACCGCCGCACTGCTCGGCGTGGCCGAGGGCACCGTGAAGAGTCGCTGCGCCAGGGCGCGGACCCGGCTGGCGGTGCTGCTCGGCCACCTCGACCCGGACATGTGCGCGGTGCCGGTCCGCTGACCCGGCACACTGGTCGGATGGAATCCACCGGCATCGGTCCCGAGGACGCCGCCGTGGACCGCACCCGTGCCGCGCTGGCCGCCCTGGGGGCCAACCCCGACTCGGCGCCCGAGGTACCGCCCGAGGTCACCGCGCGGATCACCACCGCACTGCACAACGCGCACACGGTGGCCGCCCCGCCCCGGTCGGACACCCCCGCGCACGCGGCCCGCCCGCGGACCCATCCCGCCCGGCTGCTGGCCGCCGGCTGCGGACTGGCCGCCGTCGCCGCCCTGATCGCCGTGGGTACCGCCGCCCTGCTGCGGGGGTCCGGGACCACACCCAGCGCCCCCACCAGCGCCAACCGGATCACGGTGGCGCCGAAGGTGCCGCTGTCGGCCGCGCAGTTGGCGGCCCTGGTCAACCGCAGCCCCGAGTTCGGGCCGCTCGCCGACCCGAAGCGGCGCGCCGCCTGCCTGTCCGCGCTCGGCTATCCGGGGGACCAACCGGTGCTGGGGGCGGCACAGGTGCAGCTGGCCGGCCGGCCGGCGATCGTGCTGGTGCTCCCCGGCGATCGGGCCACCGACCTGGTCGCCCTGGCCGTCGCGCCCAACTGCAGCGCGGTCAGCAGCGCGCTGATCGCCCAGACCACCGTCACCCGCCCCTAGGTGTGCTGCGGTTCCCCACCGGGGAACACCTGCGCCTACCCTGTTGTTCGAACTGGTGCCGTCTCGGCACCCGGCTCACGTCTCGCGCAGGCAACGCAGCCTGCCGGGTGACCGCGACCGGCAGAAAGGCTGGCATGACCGCCCAATCGACCGTGTATGACGTCATCGTCATCGGATCCGGCCCGGCCGGATACACCGCGGGAATCTACGCCGCCCGCGCGCAGCTCAAGCCCATCGTGTTCGAAGGCACCTCCTTCGGCGGCGCACTGATGACCACCACCGAGGTGGAGAACTACCCCGGCTTCCGCGCCGGCATCACCGGCCCCGAGCTGATGGACGAGATGCGGGAGCAGGCGCTGCGGTTCGGTGCCGACCTGCAGATGGAGGACGTGGAGTCGGTGGCGCTGACCGGCCCGGTCAAGGAAGTCGTGACTGCGGGCGGCGAGACCTACCGGGCCCGCGCCGTGATCTTGGCGATGGGCGCCGCCGCGCGCTACCTCGGTGTGCCCGGGGAGCAGGAACTGCTCGGTCGCGGCGTGAGCGCCTGCGCCACCTGTGACGGCTTCTTCTTCAAGGATCAGGACATCGCCGTGATCGGCGGTGGCGACTCCGCCATGGAGGAGGCCACCTTCCTGACCCGCTTCGCCCGCAGCGTCACCCTGGTGCATCGCCGCGACGAGTTCCGCGCCTCCCGCATCATGCTCGAGCGTGCCCGCGCGAACGAGAAGATCACCTTCCTGACCAACACCAATGTCGTTGCGGTGGAAGGTGACACGACCGTCACGGGCCTGCGGGTGCGTAACGCCGTCACCGGCGCCGAGTCCACCCTGCCCGTCACCGGCGTGTTCGTCGCCATCGGGCACGATCCGCGCTCGGAACTGGTGCGCGATCAGGTGGAGGTCGACACCGAGGGCTACGTCCTGGTCCGCGGCCGCACCACCGCCACCTCGGTGGAGGGTGTCTTCGCCGCCGGCGACCTGGTGGACCACACCTACCGGCAGGCCATCACCGCCGCGGGCAGCGGCTGTTCCGCGGCGATCGACGCCGAGCGCTGGCTCACCGATGCCGAAGAGCCGCAACCCAATACGTCTCAGATGATTGGAGCACAACCATGACCGACACCCACGCCACGGTCGCCGTGTCCGACGATTCCTTCGCCGAAGACGTGCTTTCCAGCAAAACCCCTGTGCTGGTTGACTTCTGGGCGACCTGGTGCGGTCCGTGCCGGATGGTCGCGCCGGTGCTCGAGGAGATCGCCGCCGAGAAGGCGGGCGCCCTGACGGTGGCCAAGATCGACGTCGACGCCAATCCGGCGACCGCCCGCGACTTCCAGGTGGTCTCCATCCCCACCATGATCCTGTTCAAGGACGGCCAACCCGTGAAACGCATCGTCGGCGCCAAGGGTAAGGCGGCGCTGCTGCGTGAGATCGCCGACGTCGTTTAGGGCCGCCCAGCCGGGGTAATGGCTACCGAACCGTTATCGGCGGGCTCGCCTGCCGTTTTCTTGAATTGGGACGGCTTCTGCGACAATGCTGCCTAACGTGTCTTGCAAGATGTCAGCGCACGCGATCACCCGCTGACCACGGTGACCGAAGGACCCTGGTATGTCGACCTTGAGCCACGGACCCGGGGACGATGCCTCCTGGCACCGCGCCGGCCGGGGTGATGTGCTCCGTCGCGGGGACCGTGGCGCCGCCGTCGTCGAGATCCGGAGCGCGCTGGCCGCCCTCGGGCTGGTCGACAACCCCGACGAGGACCTGACGACCGGCAAACACGTCGCCGCCGACCTGTTCGACGCGGAGCTCGACCACGCCGTCCGCGCGTTTCAGCAGCGCCGCGGGCTGCTGGTCGACGGCATCGTCGGCGAGGCCACCTACCGGGCGCTGCGGGAGGCCTCCTACCGGCTGGGGGCACGCACCCTGGTCCACCAATTCGGCGCCCCGATGTACGGCGACGACGTCGCGACGCTGCAATCCCGGCTGCAGGACCTGGGCTTCTACACCGGCCTGGTGGACGGCTACTTCGGTCTGCAGACCCACAACGGACTGATGTCCTATCAGCGCGAGTATGGTCTGGCCGCCGACGGCATCTGTGGCCCGGAAACGTTGCGCTCCCTGTACTTCCTGGGTTCGCGGGTGACCGGTGGTTCGCTGCACGCCATCCGCGAGGAGGAGTTGGTACGACGCTCGGGTCCGCGGCTGTCCGGGAAGCGGATCATCATCGACCCGGGCCGCGGCGGCACCGACCACGGACTGATCACCAACGGCCCGGACGGCCCGATCAGCGAGTCGGACATCCTGTGGGACTTGGCAAGTCGGCTCGAGGGCCGGATGACCGCGATCGGCATGGAGACGTTCCTGTCCCGGCCCGCGGGCCGCAGCCCCTCGGACACCGATCGCGCCGCGACGGCCAACACCGTGGGCGCCGACCTGATGATCAGCCTGCGTTGCGAGACCCAGACCAGTCCGTCGGCCAACGGGGTCGCGTCGTTCTACTTCGGCAGCTCGCACGGCTCGGTCTCCACCATCGGCCGCAACCTCGCGGACTTCATCCAGCGGGAAGTGGTGGCGCGCACCGGTTTACGCGACTGCCGCACCCATGGCCGCACCTGGGACCTGTTGCGACTCACCCGGATGCCCACCGTTCAGGTCGACGTGGGTTACATCACCAGCCCGCGCGACCGCGGCATGCTGGTGACCCCGCAGGCCCGCGACGCCATCGCCGAGGGCATCCTGGCCGCGGTCAAGCGCCTGTACCTGCTGGGCAAGAACGACCGGCCGACCGGAACGTTCACCTTCGCCGAGCTGCTCGCGCACGAGCTGTCGGTCGAGCAGGCCGGCCGACTGCCCGGCTAGCTCCTGACCTCCGCGCCGGCCCCGATCGGCTGGGAACTCTCCAGCAGCCGCTCCAGGGCCGCCTCCACCTCCGCCTTCCAGCCGAGACCCTTGTCGAGCTCGAGGCGAAGCCGGGGAAAGTAGCGGTGCGGCGCGACGACGGTGAACCCCGCGTCGATCAGGAAGTCGGCGTCGATCATGCATTGCTCGACCGAACAGTCGCCGAGGGCGTCCACCACGGGTTGGAGCTCGGGGTCGACACCGGTGGCGCCCGCGAGTTCGGCGGCCTCGGCGGTCCGGCCGAAGGCCTCCATCGCGCGCACGCCGCGCCGGATCAGCTCGCTGACCACCTGGCTGATCAAGGCGTGCGGCAGGTCGTCGGTGTGCCCCGGCTCGACGCCCATCGACGTCAGCAGCACGGCGTCGGCACTCACCGGGCCGGTGGGGAAACGCTGGGCGCGCGGTACCGCACGCGGCGGCGCGTAGAGGATGTAGCCGAGGCAGGGCGGTTCGTCGTCGGAGCCGGGGCCGGCCGCACCGGCAGCCGGTGCCGCGGTGGCGACCTGGCCGCACGACCCCCACTCCAGCATGACCATCGACA
>JAGQTW010000176.1 GCA_020438785.1 Mycobacterium sp.
TTCGGGATGGGGTTCACCCCGGAACAGGCCGCCGAAATCGAAGCACTCGGCTACGGCGCGGTGTGGGTGGCCGGTTCGCCGCCCGCCGAACTCGACTGGGTGGAGCCGATCCTGGCCGCGACCACCACGCTGAAGGTGGCCACCGGCATCGTCAACATCTGGAGCGCCCCGGCCGAGGCCGTCGCCACCTCGTTTCACCGCATCGATCACATCCATCCCGGCCGGTTTCTGCTCGGCATCGGCGTCGGCCACCCGGAGGCCGACCAGACGTATCGAAAACCATTGGACGCGCTCAACGAGTACCTCGACGTCCTCGACGCCAACGGGGTGCCCGAAGGCCGCCGGGTGATCGCCGCTCTCGGACCGCAGGTGCTGAAGCTGTCGGCCCGCCGCAGCGCCGGCGCCCATCCCGTGCTCGTCACCCCCGAGCACACCGCGCGGGCCCGCGACCTGATCGGCCCGGACGCCTTCCTCGCCCCGGCGGTCCCGGTGGTTCCGACCCCCGACGTCGAACGTGCCAGGGCGGTCGGACGCCAGATGCTGGCGATCTATCTCGGCCTGCAGAACTACCTCAACAACTGGAAGCGTCTCGGGTTCACCGACGACGACATCGCCCGGCCGGGCAGCGACCGCCTCGTCGACGCCCTGCTGGTGTCCGGCACCCCGGACGTCATCGCCGGCCGGCTCAGGGCGCACCTCGACGCCGGCGCCGACCACGTGCCGATCCAGCTGCTGGCCCCACCGGACCGGGTGGTGCCCGCACTGGCCGAACTCGTTGGCCCGCTCGGGCTGAACTGATCGGAAGGGATGTCGATGACCGATGAAGCCAAGCCGGATTTGGGTCTGTTCGGCTCGTTCGGCCGCGGGGTCACCCCCGAGCAGGCCAAGGAGATCGAGGCGCTGGGCTACGGCGCGGTGTGGGTGGGTGGCTCCCCGCCCGCCGAACTCGACTGGGTCGAGCCGATCCTGGCCAAGACCAGCACGCTGAAGGTGGCCACCGGCATCGTGAACATCTGGACCGCGGCCGCCGGTCCGGTCGCCGAGTCGTTCCACCGCATCGATTCGGCCTACCCCGGCCGGTTCCTGCTCGGCATCGGCGTCGGGCACCCCGAGGCGCACCAGGAGTACCGCAAGCCGATCGACGCCCTCACCGAATACTTGGACCAGCTCGACGAGTACGGCGTGCCCCGGCAGCGCCGGGTCGTCGCCGCGCTGGGCCCGCAGGTGCTCAAGCTGTCGGCGCGCCGCAGCGCGGGCGCCCACCCGTACCTGACGACCCCGGAACACACCGCGATGGCCCGCGAACTCATCGGCCCGGAGGCCTTCCTGGCACCTGAGCACAAGGTCGTGCTGACCACCGACGCCGAGAAGGCCCGCGCGGTCGGCCGCAAGGCGCTCGACATCTACCTGAACCTGCGGAACTATCTGAACAGCTGGAAGCGGCTGGGGTTCGGCGACGACGACGTGGCACGTCCGGGCAGCGACCGGCTGGTGGACGCGGTGGTCGCCTACGGGACCCCGGAAGCCATCGCGGCGCGGCTCAAGCAACATCTCGACGCGGGCGCCGACCACGTCCCTCTGCAGGTGCTGACGTCGCCGGACAAGCTGACCGGCGCGCTGGCCGAGCTGGCCGGACCGCTGGGACTCTAGGGCTCTCCGCCGACCCTGAGGGCCGAAACGGGCCGCGAGACGGCTAGGGTTGACACCCATGCGGCTGTTGGTCACCGGGGGCGCCGGGTTCATCGGAGCAAACTTCGTCCGTGCAGCGGTACAGGAGCGTGCCGGCGTGTCGGTGACGGTTCTGGACGCGCTGACCTATGCCGGTAGCCGCGAGTCGCTGCGGGCGGTCGAGGACCAGATCCGCATGGTCGAGGGCGACCTCACCGACGAACCGCTGGTCGACCGCCTGGTCGCGGAGTCCGACGCGGTGGTGCACTTCGCCGCCGAAACGCACGTCGACAACTCGCTGACCGACCCGGCGGCGTTCCTGCGCAGCAACGTCATCGGCACCTACTCGGTGCTCGAGGCGGTGCGCAGGCACGGGGTGCGCCTGCATCACATCTCCACCGACGAGGTCTACGGCGACCTGCCACTCGACGAGCCGGTGCGCTTCACCGCCGCGACGCCGTACAACCCGTCCAGCCCGTACTCGGCCACCAAGGCCTCGGCCGACCTGCTGGTGCGGGCATGGGCGCGGTCCTACGGCGTGCGGGCGACCATCTCGAACTGCTCCAACAACTACGGGCCCTATCAGCACGTCGAGAAGTTCATCCCGCGCCAGATCACCAACCTGCTCACCGGCCGGCGGCCCAAGCTGTACGGCGCCGGGGCCAACGTCCGCGACTGGATCCACGTCGACGACCACAACAGCGCGGTGTGGCGCATCCTCGACGGTGGCACCATCGGCCGCACCTATCTGATCGGCGCCGACGGCGAACGCGACAATCTCTCGGTGCTGCGGCTGATCCTGCAGTTGATGGGCCGCGACCCCGACGACTTCGATCACGTCACCGACCGGGCCGGCCACGACCTGCGGTACGCGATCGACTCGAGCGCGTTGCGCGACGAGCTGGGCTGGGCGCCGAAGCACACCGACTTCGCCGAGGGTCTCGCAGGCACCATAGAGTGGTACCGCGACAACGAGTGGTGGTGGGCGCCACTCAAGGAGCAGGTCGAGGCCGGCTACGCGAAACGTGGTCAATGACATGGCCTTTCGCGAACTGTCCGTTTCCGGATCGTGGGAGATCACCCCGAAGCCACACGGCGACAGCCGCGGCATGTTCTTCGAGTGGTTCAACGAGAGCGGCTTCGCGGAGATGACCGGACACGCCTTCGACATGCGCCAGGCCAACTGCTCGGTGTCGGCACGCGGAGTGCTGCGTGGCCTGCACTTCGCGCAGGTGCCGCCGAGCCAGGCCAAGTACGTGACGTGCGTGAAGGGTTCGGTGTTCGACGTCGTCGTCGACATCCGCATCGGCTCCCCCACCTACGGGCGGTGGGACTCGGTCCTGCTCGACGACGTCGACCGCCGCTCGATCTACCTGTCCGAGGGCCTGGCACACGGTTTCGTTGCGCTGCAGGACGATTCGACCGTCATGTACCTGTGCTCGACGCCCTACGCCCCGAAACGCGAGCACGGGGTACACCCGCTCGACCCCGAGATCGGGATCGACTGGCCGCTCCCGGCCGGCCAGCTGCTGCTCTCCGACAAGGACGCGGCCGCTCCCTCGCTGGCCGAGGCGCGTGGCGCCGGCCTGCTGCCGACGTTCGCCGAAACCCGCTCGTTCGTCGAGGGCCTGCGCCGGCCCTGAGCCCCGTCGACGTGCCCTTGCGCTGCGCTTCGACCCAATACTAGGATCTCCTAGTATTGGATCATCGCCGGATCGCCGAGGGGCAGCACATGAGCACACGCATTCCACACTTCATCGACGGCAAGCGCTCCGAGCTCGCGAGCACGCGCACCGCCGACGTCTTCAACCCCAGCACCGGTGCGGTCCAGGCCCAGGTGCTGCTGGCCTCGGCCGCCGACGTCGACACCGCGGTGGCCTCGGCCGTGCAGGCGCAGAAGGAGTGGGCGGCGTGGAACCCGCAGAAGCGCGCCCGAGTCCTGATGAAGTTCATCGAACTGGTCAACGAGCACACCGACGAACTGGCCGAACTGCTCTCCATCGAGCACGGCAAGACCGTCGCCGACTCCCTGGGCGACATCCAGCGCGGTATCGAGGTCATCGAGTTCGCCACCGGAATCCCGCACCTGATGAAGGGCGAGTTCACCGAGGGCGCCGGGCCGGGCATCGACGTCTATTCCATCCGCCAGCCGCTCGGGGTGGTCTGCGGTATCACCCCGTTCAACTTCCCGGCCATG
>JAGQTW010000177.1 GCA_020438785.1 Mycobacterium sp.
GGCGGGTGGTGTGCCTGATCGATCCAGTCGGCGATGTCTACGCCTGCCCGTTCGCCATCCACGACCGGTTCCTGGCCGGAAATGTGTTGTCCGGCGGCGGCTTTCAGACCGTCTGGACGGATGCTCCGCTGTTCCGCGAGTTGCGCGAGCCGCAATCCGCCGGTGCCTGTGGTAGTTGCGGGCACTACGACGCCTGCCGCGGCGGCTGCATGGCGGCCAAGTTCTTCACCGGCCTGCCACTCGAGGGCCCCGACCCCGAATGCGTCGAAGGCTACGGAGCGTCCGCGCTTGTCAACGACCGTGACAAGCCCCGTTCGAGTGCGGACCACTCGCGCGGCAAGCCGATCATGCTGACCCTGTCCGCGCGGCCGCCGGCCAAGCCCTGCAACGAAAGTCCGATCTAGCCATGGCACGTGACACCTGGTTCGAAACCGTCTCCATTGCCCAGGAGCGCGCCAAGAAGCGCCTGCCCAAGTCGGCGTACTCCGCCCTGTTGGCCGGCAGTGAGAAGGGCCTGACCTACTCGGACAATGTGCAGGCTTTCGGGGAGTTGGGTTTCGCCCCACACGTCATCGGCGCAACCGAGAAGCGCGATCTCGCGACAACCGTCATGGGCCAGGACATTTCGATGCCGGTGCTGATCTCGCCGACCGGTGTGCAGGCCGTCCACCCCGACGGTGAGGTGGCCGTGGCGCGTGCCGCCGCCGCTCGCGGAACCGCGATGGGCCTGTCCTCGTTCGCCAGCAAGCCGATCGAGGAGGTCGTGGCCGCCAACCCGAAGACCTTCTTCCAGATCTACTGGCTCGGCGGTCGCGACGCCATCGCCGAGCGCGCCGAACGCGCGCGGGCCGCGGGCGCGGTCGGGATGATCGTCACCACGGACTGGAGCTTCTCGCACGGGCGGGACTGGGGTAGTCCGAAGATCCCCGAGAAGATGGACCTGCGCACCATGGTCAAGATGTCGCCGGAGGCGCTGACCCGGCCCCGGTGGTTCCTCGAGTGGGCCAAGACCCTCAGGCCACCCACGCTCACCGCCCCCAACCAGGGCCCCCGGGGGCAGGCCGGGCCGCCCTTCTTCCAGGCTTACGGCGAGTGGATGGGAACCCCGCCCCCGACCTGGGAGGACATCGCCTGGCTGCGCGAGTTCTGGGGCGGCCCGTTCATGCTCAAGGGCGTCATGCGGATCGAC
Source organism: Mycobacterium sp. (assembly GCA_020438785.1). Taxonomy (GTDB): domain Bacteria; phylum Actinomycetota; class Actinomycetes; order Mycobacteriales; family Mycobacteriaceae; genus Mycobacterium. The sequence goes on from JAGQTW010000177.1 coordinate 1,190, forward strand.
GACGCCAAGCGCGCGGTCGACGCCGGGTGCACGGCCATCTCGGTCTCCAACCACGGCGGCAACAACCTCGACGGCACCCCGGCCACCATCCGGGCACTGCCGGCGATCGCCGGGGCCGTCGGCGACCAGGTCGAGGTACTGCTCGACGGCGGCGTGCGCCGCGGCAGCGACGTCGTCAAGGCGCTGGCACTCGGCGCCCGTGCGGTCATGATCGGCCGGGCCTACCTGTGGGGACTTGCGGCCAACGGTCAGGCCGGTGTGGAGAACGTGCTCGACATCCTCAGCGGCGGAATCGACTCCGCCCTGCGCGGACTCGGTAAGTCGTCGGTTCACGACCTCGGCCCCGACGACGTGCTGGTGCCGCCGGACTTCAGCCGCGGCCTCGGCGCGCAGTGACCTGACCGCGTCCAGCGAACCGTCGATTTCGCGGTGCCACTGCCGCACCATGGCGCGCCCGCCTACTCTCTGTGACTAGCGCCACCGTTCGCACAGTCAGCTAGGAGTCACCGATGACCGTCTACGCCCGCCCCGGCACCTCCGGATCCGCCATGTCCTTTCAGTCCCGCTACGACAATTTCATCGGCGGGGACTGGGTTGCCCCGGTGGGCGGGGAGTATTTCGGGAACCCGACGCCGGTGACCGGTGAGGCGTTCTGTGAGGTGGCCCGGTCGACGGAGGCGGACATCGAGAAGGCCCTCGACGCCGCGCATGCGGCCGCACCGGCCTGGGGCAAGACCTCAGCGGCCGAGCGGGCGGTGATCCTGAACAAGATCGCCGACCGGATCGAGGCGAACCTGGAGACCATCGCGCTCGCCGAGTCGTGGGACAACGGCAAGCCGATCCGGGAGACGCTGAACGCCGACATCCCTTTGGCCGTCGACCATTTCCGGTACTTCGCCGCGGCGATCCGCGCGCAGGAGGGCTCGCTGTCGGAGGTGGACGCCGATACGGTCGCCTATCACTTCCACGAGCCGTTGGGGGTGGTGGGTCAGATCATCCCGTGGAACTTTCCGATCCTGATGGCGGTGTGGAAGCTGGCCCCGGCCCTGGCCGCCGGCAACGCCGTGGTGCTCAAGCCGGCCGAGCAGACCCCGGCCTCGATCATGTACCTCATCTCGTTGATCGCCGACCTGCTGCCGGCCGGTGTTGTCAACGTGGTCAACGGATTCGGGGTCGAGGCAGGCAAGCCGCTGGCCTCGTCGAACCGGATCGCCAAGATCGCCTTCACCGGCGAGACCACCACCGGGCGGCTGATCATGCAGTACGCCAGCCAGAACCTGATCCCCGTCACCCTCGAACTCGGTGGCAAGAGCCCCAACATCTTCTTCTCGGATGTGCTGGCCGCCAACGACGACTTCCAGGACAAGGCCCTGGAGGGGTTCACCATGTTCGCGCTCAACCAGGGCGAGGTGTGCACTTGCCCGTCGCGCAGTCTGGTGCAGGCCGACATCTACGACGAGTTCCTGGCGATGGCCGCGATCCGCACCAAGGCGGTGCGCCAGGGGGATCCGCTCGACACCGAGACGATGATCGGTGCGCAGGCCTCCAACGACCAGTTGGAGAAGATCCTGTCCTACATCGAGATCGGCAGGAGTGAAGGCGCCGCCGTGATCACCGGCGGTGAGCGCGCCGAGCTGGGCGGGGATCTGGCCGGCGGTTACTACGTGCAGCCGACCGTCTTCGCGGGCGAGAACTCGATGCGGATCTTCCAGGAGGAGATCTTCGGACCCGTG
>JAGQTW010000178.1 GCA_020438785.1 Mycobacterium sp.
ACTTGCATGTGTTAAGCACGCCGCCAGCGTTCGTCCTGAGCCAGGATCAAACTCTCCAAACAAAAACCCCCAGGAAAAAACCCAGGCAGAATTCGAATCAGAAAAATCTGACCAGACAAAAAGACACCAAACAAACTGGCATCAAAAAAACCACACCCACACAGGGAAGACGGGGAGTCCCCCCACAGGCATGGCAAAAAACAACAAACAAAAACCACCAAACACACTATTGAGTTCTCAAACAACACACCCGACATCCCTGCCCGGCCGCGCAACCACCCCGCGGCCTTAGCCGCGTGCTAGTAGTGCGGACAGATGGAACCTCCCGGAATCCGGGAACATTCCCTAGGGATGTCGTCGCGCTCGGCGGACGGACCGCGTCGCAACGACTTGATCAAGTTACGTCAGTGCTAACGCTGAGTCAAATCCCCTGATGGAAGCGGGATCTGAGGGTCGTACGGGCTAGTCAACACGCTCGACGCCGGCGATATTCCGCTTCCCGCGGCGCAAAACCAGCCACCGGCCGTGCAGGAAATCCGACGGCCCGACCACCCAGTCCTCGCCGTCGACCCGAACATTGTTGACCGACACCCCGCCCTCAGCGATGGTGCGCCGGGCCGCGCCCTTGCTGGCCGACAGACCGGTCGCCACCAGCAGGTCGACGATGCCGTCGGGTCCGCCGGGCTTGAGCTCGGCCACCGCGGTCTCGCGCAGGGCCGCAGCCAGCGTGGCCTCGTCCAGACGGCCCAGCTCGCCGCGGCCGAACAACGCCTGCGAGGCGTGCTCGACGGCTTCGGTCGCGGCCGCACCGTGGACCAGGGTGGTCAACTCCTGGGCCAGCCTGCGCTGAGCGGCCCGTTCGTGCGGCCGGGTGGCGGTGGCCTCCTCGAGTTCGGCCAGTTCCTCAGCCGACAGGAAGGTGAACCACCGCAGGTAGCGGATCACGTCGGCGTCGGCGGTGTTCACGAAGTACTGGTACCAGGCGTACGGGCTGGTCATCTCCGGGTCCAGCCATAGGCTTCCGCCGCCGGTGGACTTGCCGAACTTGGTCCCGTCCGCCGATGTGACCAACGGCACGGTCAGCGCGTGCACACTCGCCCCGAGCTTCTGGCGCACCAGCCGCACCCCGGCGATGATGTTGCCCCACTGATCGGAGCCACCGATCTGCAGACCGCAGCCGTAGCGCTGATGCAGCTCCACGTAGTCGTTGGCCTGCAACAGCATGTAACTGAACTCGGTGTAGGAGATGCCTTCCCCGTCGAGGCGCCGGCGGATGGTGTCGCGGTCGAGCATCACGTTGACCGAGAAGTGCTTTCCGACATCGCGCAGGAAGTCGATCGCGCTCAGTTCGGCGGTCCAGTTCAGGTTGTTCTCCACGATGGCGCCGGTCGGGGAATCGTCGAAGTCGACGAACCGCTCGAGCTGGGCGCGGATGCGCTCGGACCACTGCGCCACGGTGTCGGTGGTGTTCAAGGTGCGCTCGCCGGCGTCGCGGGGATCGCCGATCATCCCGGTGGCGCCACCGGCCAACACGATCGGACGGTGACCGGCGCGCTGGAATCGCTGCAGGGTCAGCAGCGGCACCAGGTTCCCGGCGTGCAGGCTCGGCGCGGTCGGATCGAATCCGGCGTAGACGGTCATCGGCCCGTCTGCCGCCGCGGCGGCGAGCGCGTCGATGTCGGTGGACTGCGCGATCAGCCCGCGCCAGCCCAGCTCGTCGAGAATCGTCGTGCTCATGGGTTGATCTTCCCGCATCCGCCGCGCTCAGTCGCTCTCGCCCGGCCGGGGCGCGCGGGGACTGCGCCGAAACGCCGATACCTCCGGGCGTCCGGTGAGCCAGAACCGCCACGGCCGGTCCGCGGCCCGGCTGACCCCCACCCGCGGGCCGCAGCTCTCCGGTCCACCGGCGCCAAGCTGGACCGTCACCGCGGAGGACGGGTCGAAGACGTCGGCGCCGTTGTCGCCCATGGTGATGCCCAACGCCGAGCAGAGGTTGCCCGGGCCACGGGCCAGGGCGGCCGGTCGCACCGCCGGGCCGCGGCGGGCCGCGGCGAATTCGACCCCGGACTCGACGGCCGCGGCACGCAGCAGCACCGCCGCGGCCGTCCCGGCCGGTCCGCAGGCCACGTTCGCACAGACGTGGATTCCGTGGCTTCGGTACGTATAGAGCCGGCCGGGCGGTCCGAACATGACGGCGTTCCGCGTGCTGGGACCGCGAAAGGAGTGCGCCGCCGCGTCCGGCCACGGCCCGTCGGGCGGCCCGCCGTAGGCCTCGACTTCGACGATGAGCGCGCTCACCCCGCGGCCCGTGATCACGGCGCCGAGCAGCAGCCGGGCCGCCGTGACCGGGTCCACCGCCAGCAGATCTGCGTTCACCGCAAAGATTCTGCCCGCCGCCGTTGACAGTGCCCCGTCCGGGGCGCACAATTCATCACATGATGAGTTCATCGTCGGATGAATTTGTGGTCGACGCTGCCGACGTCGCCGTGCACGCCCGTCACCTGCGGGTGGTCCGCGGCAAGCGGGTCGCCCTGCACGACTTCTCGGTGGATATCGCCCGCGGCACGGTCACCGGACTCCTGGGCCCGTCGGGCTGCGGCAAGACCACGCTTATGCGCTCGATCGTCGGCACCCAGATCGTGGCGTCGGGGACCGTGACGGTCCTGGGCCACCCGGCCGGGTCTCCCCCGCTGCGTCGCCGCGTCGGCTACGTCACGCAGGAACCGACCATCTACAACGACCTGCGCGTCATCGACAACGTGCGGTATTTCGCCGACCTGTACGGCGTTGCGGCCGACGCCGCCGCCGACGCCGTCGACGGGGTGGGGCTGTCCGACCACGCCCGCGCCTACTGCGCCAACCTCTCCGGCGGGCAGCGCACCCGGGTGTCGCTGGCGTGCGCATTGGTATCCCAGCCCGACCTGCTGGTGCTCGACGAACCGACCGTGGGACTCGACCCGGTGCTGCGCGTCGACCTGTGGGAGCGATTCCACGCACTGGCGCGCCGCGGCACCACCCTGCTGGTGTCCAGCCATGTCATGGACGAGGCCGACCACTGCGCTGACCTGTTGTTGATGCGCGAAGGCCGGCTGCTGGCCCACACCACCCCAAACCAGTTGCGAGAGGACACCGGATGCACATCACTGGAGGAAGCGTTCCTGTCCGTCATCCGGCACACCACCGCAGTCCCAGCAGGCTGAGCCCGCGGGCCTACCTGGCGACGACCGGCCGGATCCTGCGGCAACTCGCCGCCGACCGCCGAAGTGTCGCAATGATTCTCGTGGTGCCGAGCGCGGTGATCACGTTGATGTACTTCATGTTCCACGACGTTCCCGATCGGCCAGGAGCACCGTCACCGTTCAACACCGCTTGCCTGATCCTGCTGGGACTGTTCCCGCTGTTCGTGATGTTCCTGATCACCTCGATCACCATGCAACGCGAACGGGCATCGGGGACGCTCGAGCGCATCCTGACCACTCCGCTGCGCCGCCTCGATCTCCTCGCCGCCTACGGGAGCGCGTTCTCAATCGCCGCAGCCGCACAGGCGATCCTGGCCTGCATCGTCTGCTTCTGGCTGCTCGGGTTCGAGACGAAGGGCAGCCCGGTCTGGGTATTCCTGATCGCCGTCATCAACGCGGTGCTCGGCGTCGGGCTGGGCCTGCTGGCGAGTGCGTTCGCCCGCACCGAATTCCAGGCCGTGCAGTTCATGCCCGTGTTCATCGTTCCGCAGCTGCTGCTGGCGGGCATCATCGTCCCCCGCGCCGCGATGCCGACCTGGCTGGAGTGGATCAGCGACGCGATGCCGGCCAGCTACGCGCTCGAAGCGCTGCAACAGGTCAGTGCCCACACCGATCTGACCGGCATCGCCATCCGCGACATCGTCGTGGTCCTCGGCTTCGCCGTTGCGGCGCTGGCCCTTGCGGCCGCGACCCTGCGGCGGCGGACGCCATGACGGCGGAGCGGGCCAAACCCAAACGCCGGGGACGCCCACCCGGCAGCTCGGACAGCCGCGAACGCATCCTCGTCCACGCGCGGGAGCTGTTCGCGCGCAACGGCATCGACAAGACGTCGATCCGCGCGATCGCCGCGGCCGCCGGGGTGGACTCCGCGCTGGTGCACCACTACTTCGGAACCAAAGAGCAGCTGTTCGTGGCGGCGATCGACATTCCCGTCGACCCCTCGGCGGTGCTGGGCCCGATCCGCGCGGCGCCCGTCGAGCAACTCGGTCATCTCATCCCGTCGCTGCTGTTGCCGCTGTGGGACTCCGAGCTGGGGACCGGCCTGGTGGCCACCCTCCGATCGATGCTGGCCGGCTCCGATGTCAGCCTGATCCGGTCGTTTTTCCAAGAGGTCATCACCGCCGAGGTCGGCCCGCGGGTGGACGTCCCGGCCGGCACCGGCCGGCTGCGGGTGCAGTTCGTGGTGTCGCAACTGGTCGGGGTGGTGGTGGCGCGCTACATCATCGGGCTGGAACCGTTCGCATCGCTGCCCGCCGAGGACATCGCCGAGACCCTTGCCCCGAACCTGCAGCGCTACCTGACCGGAGAGTTGCCCGCGCTGTCGCCCTAGTCGGTGGTGACGCGCGCCATCAGGCGCTCGTGCTCTTCCGGCCCGACGTCGACGGCCTCGTCGACCAGCAGCACCGGGATGCCGTCCTCGA
>JAGQTW010000179.1 GCA_020438785.1 Mycobacterium sp.
ACGTGGTGGCCACCGACACCGGCACCCTCGTCGAGGTGCAGGGCACCGGCGAAGGTGCGACGTTCCCGCGGTCCACCCTGGACAAGATGCTGGATGCGGCGCTGGGCGCCTGCGATCAGCTCTTCGAAATCCAGCGCGCCGCACTGGAACTGCCGTACCCGGGGGTGCTGCCCGAGGGGCCGGCACCGAAGAAGGCGTTCGGAAGCTGAGCCGGTGACCCGACTGTTGGTCGCCAGCCGCAACAACAAGAAACTCACCGAGCTGCGCCGGGTGCTCGACGCCGCGGGCATCGTCGGCCTGGAGTTGCTGTCGCTGGCCGACGTACCCGAGTATCCCGAGGCCCCCGAGACCGGGGCGACGTTCGAGGAGAACGCGCTGGCCAAGGCCCGCGACGGCTACGCCGCAACGGGAATTGCCTGTGTCGCAGACGATTCCGGGCTGAGTGTGGACGCCCTCAACGGTATGCCCGGGGTGCTCTCGGCGCGCTGGGCGGGGGCCCACGGTGACGACACCGGTAACTATGCGCTGCTGCTCGCGCAGTTGCAGGACGTCCCCGACGAGCGGCGGGGGGCGGCGTTCGTCTCGGCGTGCGCCCTGGTGTCCGGCCCCCGTGATGCCGACGCCGTGGTGGTTCGGGGCGAATGGCCGGGGACGATCGCGCGGGCCGCCCGGGGTGCGGGTGGCTTCGGCTACGACCCGGTCTTCATTCCGGACGGCGAGACCCGCAGCGCGGCCGAACTGAGCGCGGTGGAGAAGGATGCGGTGTCGCACCGCGGGCGCGCCCTGGCGCTGCTGGTGCCGGCATTGCGGGTTCTGGCTGGCTGACGGCCCGTCGGCCGATTTGTCTAGCGCAGCTAATGTGTCATGATGCTGCCGTGGGTCGTCACTCGGTCCGGGCGACGCACCCCGGCGTTCTGATCGCCGTGCTGGCAGCCGCGGGCATCAGTGTGTCGCTGACGCAGACGCTGATGATCCCCTTGATTCCCGAGCTTCCGGCGCTGCTCAACACCAGCCCGGCCAACGCCTCGTGGACGATCACCGTGACCCTGCTGACCGCGGCGGTCGCCACGCCGGTGTTCGGCCGCCTCGGCGACATGTACGGCCCGAAGCCGATGCTGATGATCTGCGCGGCCGCGATGACCGTCGGGTCCCTGATGGCCGCCGTCGCCAGCTCACTGCTGCCGTTCATCGTCGGGCGCGGCCTGCAGGGCATGAGCCTGCCGATCATCCCGCTGGCCATAAGCGTGCTGCGCTCGGCGCTGCCCACCGAGCGGGTCGGGCCGGCCATGGGGTTGATCAGTTCGTCACTCGGGGTCGGGGGCGCGCTGGGGCTGCCGGTGTCGGCGGTGATCGCCCAGAAGGCGGACTGGCACATGCTGTTCTGGAGCGCGGGCGTGCTGGGCGTCATGGCCTTGCTGCTGTTCGGATTCCTGGTGCCCGACGTCCCGGCCAGTTCGGCCGACAAGTTCGACCCGCTCGGCACGCTGCTGCTCGGGGTGGGGCTCGTGACGCTGCTCCTGCCCATCTCCAAGGGTTCGACCTGGGGCTGGACGAGCTCGACGACGCTGTCGCTGTTCGTCGTCTCCGTCGCGGTGTTCGCGGTGTTCGCGCGGTGGCAGTTCCGGACGCCGGCGCCGATCGTCGATCTGCGCACCACGCTCCGCCGACCGGTCCTGACCACCAACGTCGCCGCGATCCTGGTGTGCTTTGCGATGTTCGCGTTCGGGCTGGTCGCGCCGCAGGCGCTCGAACTGCCGACCGGGACCGGATACGGCCTGGGACAGTCGATGGTGCAGGCGGGTCTGTGGCTGGCCCCGGGTGGGCTGGCGATGATGCTCGCCTCCCCGCTGGCGGCCCGGGTCGCGGCACGCCGCGGCCCCAAGTTCACGCTGGTGTGCGGATCAGCGATCATCGCGGTCGCCTATCTGGGCGCGGTGTGGCTGCTCGGCAGCCCTCCGGCGGTGATGGTGGTCAACATCGTCATCAGCCTGGGGGTGGGCTTCGCCTACTCGTCGCTGCCCGCGCTCATCAACGCCGCGGTACCGGTCTCGGAGACGGCCGCCGCCAACGGGATCAACGCCCTCGCGCGGTCATTGGGCACGTCGATCTCCAGTGCGGTGATCGGTGTGGTGCTCGCAACGATGACGATCGCCTACGGCGGGCACACGATGCCGTCGCTGAACGGTCTGCGAGCGGCGCTGCTCATCGCCGCCGCCGTCGCAGCACTGGCCGCCGTCATCGCGATGACGATTCCCCGCACGGACGAGCCGGACGAATCCGCGCTGTCCGACTGGGCTGCTGAGGAGGCGGAGTTGGCCGGCGACCCGCTGATCAGAGGTTGAACCGGGCCTTGAGGTCGCGGGTCTGCACCTGCTCGACGATGATGCCCAGCAGCGGGATCGTGCCGGCCAGCAGCACGCCGACGGTCTTGGCGATCGGCCAGCGCACCTTCACCGCAAGGTTCGCGGTGAACAGCAGGTAGATGAAGTACACCCAGCCGTGCACCACACCGATCCAGGTCGGCGGGTTGTCCACCTTGACGATGTACTTCATCACCATCTCGTAGCACAGCGCGATGAGCCAGATGCCCGTCGTCCACGCCATCACCCGGTAGCCGTTGAGGGCGGTGCGGATCTTCTCGACCGGGACGGTCGGCTGGACGTGGGCTTCCGGGGTGTCGGGTGCGCTCATGTGGTGGTCCTGTTCTGGTGTGGGTCGCCTGCCTCGTCGGCCTTGGCGAGCTCGGCGAGGTAGGCGTTGTACTCCCGCATGACGGGATCGGAATCCTCGGATTGTGTTGCGGCCTTGGGGCGCTCCGGCAGCAGACCGGCCGGGATCTCGGTGATGGCGTCGGTGGCCGACGGCTGCGGCGGCGGGGCCGCTTCGTAGCGGACGAACTTGCGGTAGGCGTAGACGCAGAACCCGGCGAACATCGGCCACTGCAGGGCGTAGCCGAGGTTCTGGAAGGTGCCCGAGGCCGACTCGAAACGGCTCCACTGCCACCAGCCCAGCGCCAGGCAGCCGCCCGCGGCGACGATCACCAAGGCGATCAGCGCGAATCTGCGGCGACGGGTGGCGGACACACCAACGACGGTACCGTGCCAGGGCTTATGGGTTCATCAGGCAGTGACGCTCAGCACTTCGGGCCGATGAATTCGTCGAGCCGCGCGGTGGCGCCCTTTCGGTAGACCGAGACGACGTACTTGGTCGAGCGCGTCCACGGGATGTCGAGGCGATCGAGGACGCCGGTGAACAGGCCGAGGATGTCTTCGGAGTGGTTGGTGAAGTGATAACGGATGCTCTTGACGCCGCGGTCATCGGCAATGACGCGGCAGCCGTCGCTGTGGAAGAGGCCGCGGACGAAGGCCTCGGTGGCCCGATCGACGAGCTCCCGCTGCCAGGGTTCCAGCCTGATCGGCCGGTTGTGCTTCTTGCCGGGGCCATGCTGCGGGAACAGGCATGGCCAGCGTTTGGACGAAAGGTGGACGTCGGCGCACGTGCCGCTCGGTCGGGTCCCCACCCCTGCTCGTTGGTCCGGCATCACTGCATTGATGGATGCCCGATACTGATCGATGATGGCTGGGTCCGGGCGTCGCAGGTGATTCTGAGTACCCAACTGCGAGCACTCTTCGAGATGCAGCCGTCCCCGAGGTAGAGGCCGAGCAGATAGCAGTAGTGATTCGCGGGGAGGCTGTCAAAGTTATGTACGCCAGCGCAGTTGCCGGCTCGCCGTTCACGGTCCCACTTGGGCGGATGGGAGCGCCAAACCTGGACGGTGCGCCGCGGAATCCCAGTCTGCCGCGCTATCGCGCAATCGTTAAGTCCGGCCGCGATGAGCAATTGAACTTGCTGGAATTCTCTGACGGGGCGCACGAAACTCCCGTCGTATGCTCCTCCCAAACCAGGCCGCACCACCGACAGGATCGATGCGCCCGAAGGATAGAATCGGGTGCCTCAGCGGGCGTGGTGGAATTGGCAGACACCCGGGCTTTAGGTGCCCGTGTTCGAAAGAGCGTGAGGGTTCGAGTCCCTCCGCCCGCACTCAGAAGACGGTGTAGCCGCCGTCGATCACCAGGGTCTGGCCGGTGACGTAGCCCGATCCAGGGCCGGCCAGCCACACCGCCAGCGCCTCGTAGTCGTCGGGCGCACCCCAGCGACGCAACGGGACCCTCGGCAGAATCTTGGCCTGGGCAGCGGGGGAGGACAGCAGGTCCTCGGTCATGGCCGCCTGTGTCCATCCGGGAACGATCGCGTTGACGCGGATGCCGTCGCGGGCGAGTTCCACGGCAAGCCCGCGGGCCATCGCCGTCAGTGCCGCTTTGGCGGCCGCGTAGTGGGTCGAAAACGGCAGGCCTTCGCTCATCGACACGCTGCTGGTGAAGACGATCGAACCGGTGTGCCGGGCTTTCATGTGCCCGGCGACGGCGCGCACGGTGTAGAACTGCCCGTCGAGGTTGACCGACATCACCCGTCGCCACTCCTGGGTCGACATCTCGTCGATGGGCGCCGGTCGGCCGGGTACGCCGGCATTGGCGAACAGGGAGTCGATTCGCCCGAAGGTCTCCAACGTCTGCGCCGTCCCGGCGGCGACGGATTCCTCGTCGGCCACATCGACGCCGAAGGCCGCCACCGCCGCCCCCGAGCCGGCACCGGTCAGCTCGGCCACCGCGGCGTCGTTGTTGGCTCGGTTGGTGCCCCAGATCGCCACCGCCGCGCCGGCGTTGTGCAATCCCCGGGCCATCCCGAGACCGATTCCGCTGTTACCTCCGGTGACCAGTGCCACGTGTCCGGTGAGGTCGTGCCAGTAGGTCATAGCCGTCCTTTCTTGCTAGATCATGTCTTTCGCGGTGAGCCAGCGCATGATCGGCCAGCCGATGAACACCGGCAACCAGGTGGTGAGGATCCGGTAGAGCAGCACCGAGGGAACACCGACCGCGGCCGGAACCCCGAAGGCGGCCAGTCCGCCGATGAGCGCGGCCTCCACCGCCCCCACGCCGCCGGGTGTCGGGGCGGCAGAGGCCAGGGTGCCGCCCACCATGGTCACCACCGTGACGGTGACGAAGGTGGCGTTTCCCCCGAACGCCTCGACGCTGGCCCAAAGAGTGAGTGCCGCGCCCAGAGTCGTTACCGCACAACCCAATACGATGATCGCGAAACGCTTGGGTTCGCGGACCAGTTCGACCAGGTCGCTGCCGACCTCGGTGATCTTGGGCCGGACTGCGGTCTCCAGCCAGTTCCGCAGTTTCGGCACGAACAGGAAGGCGCCCACCGCGCCGAGGGCGAGACCGCCGATCAGATACAGCAGGGTGACCTTCGGGACGAAGTGTGACAGGTCGGTCGCGGCGCCCGCGGCGACGCTGAAGAAGATCAGCAGCGCGATATGGGTGATGACTTGCACCGCCTGCTGCACCGCCACCGCCGCGGTCGCGCGGACGGTTCCCAGGCCCGCCTTCTGCAGGAACCGGGTGCTCAGCGCCAGGCCGCCGACCCCGGCCGGGGTGGTGGTGGCGGCGAAGGTGTTGGCGAACTGCAGGACCACCAGGTGCCGGAAGGAGACCACCTCACCCGCGCACGCCCAAAGACCGGCCGCCGCACCGACATACGTCGACGCCGATACCGCCAGGCCGAGTAGCGCCCACCACCAGTTGGCGGTGCGGAGTTCGTTGAAGAAGGCCGGCACCGTGCTGATGAACGGGTAGG
>JAGQTW010000180.1 GCA_020438785.1 Mycobacterium sp.
TCGGTCCAGCTGCCGATCATGATGCCGCCGACGTGGTAGTTCTCCACCACCGCGCGGGCGTCCGCCGCGTTGCGGACACCGACCATCAGCAACTGGGCGAGCTTGTCGCGGGTCGGCATGGCGGTCGGGTCACCGCACACCGGAGGTGCCGGGGCGGCGGGCGGCGGCACCGGCCCGGCCAGTGCGGCGGCACCGCCCGACGGACTCGCCGCGGCGGGCGAGGAGGACGCCGGGGCGGCGCGGTTGGCGGTTGCGGAACATGCCAGGAGCAACACGGGCAGTGCTGCCAGGGCCGCAAGGGTGCGTATCGAGAGCAGGCGTGTGGCCATCCGCCCATGCTGTCATGGCCGTCGCCGGAGTCCAACCGCCGGTGTCCTGCATGCTAGGTTGGCCAGCATGAGCCGGTTTGTGGTGCCCGCTGCCGCAAGCATCGTGGTCGGACTGCTGCTCGGGGCGGCCTCCATCTTCGGGGTGACGCTGATGATCCAGCAGGACACCAAGCCGCCGCTGTCCCCCGGTGACCCGGCGTCGTCGGTGCTCAACCGCGTCGAGTACGGCAACCGCGGCTAGCCTGAGCACGCTTACCGCCCCGCCACCCGCGGTCACCGAGGTATCGCTCGCCACGCCGCGGCTGTCGAGGCGCTGGCTGGCCGGCATCTTCGCGGCCGCGCTCGTACTGTGCTTCGCGCAATCCCCCGGGATGATCTCCCCGGACACCAAACTCGACCTCACCGCCAACCCGCTGCGATTCCTGGCCCGGGCGGCCAACCTGTGGAACAGCGACCTGCCGTTCGGGCAGGCACAGAACCAGGCCTACGGCTATCTCTTCCCCCACGGGGCCTTCTTCCTGCTCGGCGACACCCTCGGCGTGCCGGGCTGGGTGACCCAGCGGGTGTGGTGGGCGCTGCTGCTGACCGCGGGCTGCTGGGGGCTGCTGCGGGTCGCCGAGGCGCTGAACATCGGCAACCCGACGTCGCGGCTGATCGGCGCGGTCGCCTTCGCACTGTCGCCGCGGGTGCTCACGACGCTGGGATCGATCTCCTCGGAGACGCTGCCGATGATGCTGGCGCCGTGGGTGCTGCTGCCGGTGATCCTGGCGCTGCGGGGGCAGCCGGATTCCAGACCACTGCGGGTCCTGGCGGCCCGCGCCGGTATCGCGCTGGCGTTGATGGGCGCGGTCAACGCGGTGGCCACCCTCACCGGATGCCTGCCCGCGCTGATCTGGTGGGCCTGCCACCGGCCGAACCGGCGGTGGTGGCGGTTCACCGCGTGGTGGGTGCTGGCCTCCGCCCTGGCGGTCACCTGGTGGGCGGTCGCCCTGGTGCTGCTGGGCCGCATCAGCCCGCCATTCCTCGACTTCATCGAATCCTCGGGCGTCACCACGCAGTGGACGTCGCTCACCGAGCTGCTGCGCGGCACCGACAGTTGGACGCCGTTCGTGGCGCCCAACGCCACCGCGGGATCGTCGCTGGTGACCCAGCCGATGGCGATTCTGGCGACCACGCTGGTCGCCGCGGGCGGGCTGGCCGGGCTGGCGCTGCGATCCATGCCGGCCCGGGGACGGCTGATCACCATGCTGCTCATCGGTGTGGTGCTGCTGGCCGCGGGATACGCCGGCGGCCTGGGCTCGCCGTGGGCGCATCAGGTGCAGGCGTTCCTCGACGCGGCCGGGGCGCCGCTGCGCAACGTCCACAAACTCGAACCGGTTATCCGCATTCCGATCGTGCTGGGCGTTGCCCACCTGCTCAGCCGCATCCCGTTGCCGGGCAGCGCACCGCGACCGGTGTGGGTCCGGGCGTTCGCCCATCCCGAGGACGACAAGCGGGTGGCCGTCGGCATCGTCGTGATGACCGCACTCGCGGTCGCCACCTCGCTGGCGTGGACCGCCCGCCTCACTCCCCCCGGCGTGTTCCGCGCCATCCCGGACTACTGGCATCAGGCGGCGGACTGGCTGACCGAGCACAACACCGGAAAGCCGGTGCCGGGCCGGGTGCTGGTGGTGCCCGGGGCGCCGTTCGCCACCGAGGTGTGGGGAAACAGCCACGATGAACCACTGCAGGTCCTCAGCGAAACCCCCTGGGGAGTGAGGGATTCCATACCGCTGACCCCGCCGCAGACGATCCGCGCGCTGGATTCGGTGCAGCGCCTGCTGGCCGCGGGCCGGCCGTCGCCGGGCCTGGCCGACACCCTTGCCCGCCAAGGCATCTCGTATGTGGTGGTGCGCAACGACCTCGATCCGGACACATCCCGCTCCGCGCGGCCGCTGCTGGTGCACCGGGCGGTCGACGGTTCCCCCGGGTTGGAGAGGGTCGCTCAGTTCGGCGACCCGGTGGGACCGGGAACGCTGGACGGCTTCATCAGCGACAGTGGGCTGCGGCCGCGCTACCCGGCCGTCGAGATCTACCGTGTCGTGCCGGCCGGTCCGGTCGCCGACAACCCCGGTGCGCCCTACCTGTCGGCCGTCGCCGACATGACCCGCGTCGACGGCGGCCCGGAATCGCTGCTCCGCCTCGACGAACGGCGCCGCATGCTGCGGCAGCCGCCGCTAGGCCCGGTGCTGCTGGCCTCCGACGCCCAGCGCGCGGGCCTGACCCTGCCGCCCGGGCGTGGCGTGATCGTCACCGACACCCCCGCCGACCGCGAGATCGACTACGGCCGCGTCGACGACCACGCGTCGGCGATCCGGGCGCCCGGAGACGGCCGCAACACCTTCAACCGGGTGCCCGACTACCCGATGCCCGGGGCCAAGCCGGTGCAGGGCGCGTGGTCCGGCGGCCGGCTGACCGCCTCCAGTTCGTCGTCGGACTCGACCGCGTTGCCCAACGTCGCACCCGGCAGCGGGCCGGCGGCCGCCGTCGACGGCGACCCCGCGACCGCGTGGGTGTCCAACTCGCTGCAGGCCGCCGTCGGGCAGTGGCTGCAGATCGACTTCGACCACCCGGTCACCAACGCCACGCTGACCGTCACCCCCAGCGCCACCGCCGTCGGCGCACAGGTTCGCCGCCTGCAGATATCGACGGTCAACGGCACCACGACCGTGCGCTTCGACCAACCGGGCAAGCCACTGACCGTGGCCCTGCCGTACGGGGAGACGCCGTGGGTGCGCATCACCGCGGTCGGCACCAACGATGGCTCCTCGGGAGTTCAGTTCGGCATCACCGACCTGTCGGTAACCCAATACGATGCAACGGGTTTCGCGCATCCGGTGGAAATTCGCCACACGGTGGTGGTGCCCGCGCCGTCCCCCGGCGCACCGGTGGCACTGTGGGATCTCGGCTCGGAGTTGTTGGGCCGTGACGGCTGCGCCGACGCACCCGACGGCGTGCACTGTGCGGCATCGATGGCGCTGGCCCCCGAGGAGCCGGTGACGCTGAGCCGCACGCTGACCGTGCCGGCGGCGATCGCCGTGCGGCCGACGGTGTGGGTGCGGGCCCGCCAGGGGCCCAACCTTGCCGACCTCATCGCCCAGGCGGGCACGGTGCGCTCGCACGGGGACGCCGACCTGATCGACGTCGAGGGGTCGGCCTATGCGGCAACCGACGGCGATCCCCGCACCGCGTGGACCGCGCAGCAGAACGTGGTCGCCCACCGCAGCCCCCCGACCCTGACCGTGACGCTGCCGCGCCCCACCGAGGTGACCGGGGTGCAGATCACGCCGAGCCTCTCGGCGCTGCCCACCCACCCCAAGATGGTGGCCGTCGACCTCGGAGACGGTCCCCAGGTCCGCCGCCTCGAATCGGGCACCCAGACCCTCACCCTGCATCCGCGGGTCACCGACACCCTGCGGATCAGCCTGCTGGACTGGGACGACGTGATCGACCGCACCGCGCTCGGTTTCGACCAGCTCAAACCGCCCGGACTAGCCGAGGTCAGCGCGCTCGGCACCGATGGAAAGCCGATCGCCCCGGCCGATGCGGCCCGCAACCGCACCCGCCAGCTCGAGATCGGCTGCGGCAAGGGGCCGATTGTCGCGGTGTCGGGCCGCTTCGTGCAGACCTCGGTCACCACGACCGTCGGCGCCCTGCTCGACGGGGAACCCATTCCGGCCCGGCCGTGCGACCCGACTTCGATCGCGCTGCCCGCCGGCCGGCAGGAACTGCTGATCAGCCCCGGACCCGCCTTCGTCGTCGACGGTGCCGAACTCGACGGGCCGCTGGCGGCTGAAATCCGCACCGCGCCAACCACTCCCGCCGACGTCAGCAGTTGGGGACCGGACCGTCGGCAGATCGACGTCGCGCGGGCCGCCACCGCCCGGGTGCTGGTGATCCCGGAGAGCGTCAACCCCGGCTGGGTGGCCCACACCGCCGACGGCGTGACGCTGACACCGGTGCTCGTCAACGGCTGGCAACAGGGCTGGGTGGTGCCGGCCGGTCAACAGGGCACCATCACGCTGAGCTTTCCGTCCAATACGAGCTACCGCACCGGACTGGCCACCGGGTTGGCGCTGCTGCCACTGCTGCTGCTGATGGCCCTGGTCCCGACCCGCCGGCCCGCACCGGACCTGCCCCCGGCGCGACCCTGGTCGCCGCGCGTGCTCGGTGCCGTCGGCGTGCTGGCCGCCGGCGCGGTGATCGCCGGAGTGGCCGGGGTCGTGGTGTTCGCCGCCGCGATCGCCATCGGGTACCTGGTGGACGAACGGCGGTACGACCGGCTGACCCTCACGCTGGCCTCGGTACCGCTGATCCTGGCCGGTGCGGTGCTCTCCCGCTACCCGTGGCGGTCCGTGGACGGCTATATCGGGCACTCCCCGTGGGTGCAACTGCTCGCACTGATCTCGATCGGCGCACTGGCCGCATCGGCGCTGCCCCGGATCTGGCGGCGACCAGTGGGCGAAAACGACGCTAGCGCAACACGTTCCGCGTAGGGTTGCCAGCCATGACAACGGTGCAGACCGCGCGGGGCCCGATTCCGACGACGGACCTCGGGGTCGTGCTCATGCACGAACACGTCTTCGTGCTGTCACCGGAGATCATTGCCAACTACCCCGAGGGCTGGGGCGACGAGGCCGCGCGCGAGGCGGACGCGGTCGAGAAACTCAACGCGCTCAAGGCCGTCGGGGTGGACACCATCGTCGATCCCACCGTCATCGGGCTCGGCCGCTACATTCCCCGCATCCAGCGGGTCGCCGCCCAGACCGACCTGCAGATCGTGGTGGCCACCGGTGTCTACACCTACAACGACGTGCCGATGTACTTCCACTTCACCGGTCCCGGAACCGGGCTCGGCGGCCCCGAGACGATGACCGACCTGTTCGTCCGCGATATCACCGAGGGCATCGCCGGCACCGGGGTCAAGGCGGCGATCCTCAAATGCGCGACCGACGAGCCCGGCGTGACACCCGGCGTCGAACGGGTGCTGCGCGCCGTCGCACAGGCGCACGTGCGCACCGGCGTCCCGATCACCACGCACACCCACGCGGGCACCCGCCGCGGCCTCGAGCAGCAGCGCATCTTCGCCGAGGAGGGCGTCGATTTGACCCGGGTGATCATCGGGCATAGCGGTGACACCACCGACCTGGACTATCTCGAGGAACTCATCGCGGCGGGCTCCTACCTGGGCATGGACCGGTTCGGCCTGGACTTCCTGCTGAGCTTCTCCGACCGGGTGGACACCGTCGCGCGGATGTGCGAACGCGGCCACGCCGACAAGATGGTGCTGTCCCACGACGCGTCCTGCTACATCGACTGGCTTCCCGAGGAGGCCCTGCCGCTGGTCGTACCGAACTGGCACTACCTGCACATCCACCACGACGTGCTGCCCGCGCTGCGGCAACGCGGGGTGACCGAGGAACAGATCACCACCATGCTCGTCGACAACCCGCGCGCCATCTTCACTGCCGGGAGTGCCCGATGAGCGATGAGATCCTGCCGATCGGGACCCAGCTGAGCCGGCTGGCCGCCGAGGATCCGGACGCCCCGGCCGTCAGCTGCGACGGCCGCACCCTGACCCGCGGCGAACTGGATTCGGTGACCAACCGGCTGGCCCGGGCCTACGCCGAACTCGGGGTGGGCCCCGGCGACTACGTGACCATCGCGTTGCCCAACTCCATCGAGTGGGTGCAGGCCTGCGTCGCGGTGTGGAAGCTCGGCGCGATCCCACAGCCACTGTCAGCCCGGCTCCCCGACGCCGAATTCGCCGCCTTGCTGGACCTGCGACCGCGGGCGCTGCTGGTGGGCCGAGCCGATCCGCGCGGCCTGGTGCCATCCGTCGACGGCGACTTCACCGGCAGCCCGGAACTGTCCGACGCGCCGCTGCCCGAGGCGGTGTCGCCGGTGTGGAAGTCGATGGCGTCGGGCGGCAGCACCGGACGGCCGAAGCTGATCGAGGCGGGCGGGGAGGGCCGCATCCCCGCCGAGTTGATCGCGCTGGGGATGGGTAACCTGCCCACCGACACCCACCTGGTGCCGGTGCCGCTGAGCCACAACACCGGGATGACGTCGGCGACGCTGGCGCTGCTCACCGGGCAGCATCTGGTGTTGATGCGCCGGTTCGACCCCGAGACGTTCCTGCGGCTGATCGGTGCGCATCGGGTCAACTATCTGGCGACGGTGCCCACGATCATGCAGCGCCTGCTGCCGGTCTACCGTGCCGACCCCGACTCCTACGACCTGTCCTCGTTGCGCCGGTTGTGGCACCTGGCCGCGCCCTGCCCGCCGAACATCAAGGAGGCGTGGATCGAACTGCTCGGGCCGGACGCGGTGTGGGAGCTCTACGGCGGCACCGAACTTCAGGCGCTGACCTTCA
>JAGQTW010000181.1 GCA_020438785.1 Mycobacterium sp.
CGCCGGTGGTCTTGATCTTCTCCAGGCCGTGCCTGTCCACCAGCCGGTCGAAGGTCGTGTAGAGGCGGTCGAGGAAGCGGACTAGTTCCGCCGGCGGCATGTGGCTGGCCCGTTCGGTGAAGCCGGCGATGTCGGCGAACAGGATCGACGCGTCCTCGTACCGGTCGGCGATCACGCCGTGCGCCGGATCCTTGAGCCGGGCGGCGATGGTCGCCGGCAGGATGTTGGCCAGCAACGCTTCGGAGCGGCCGTATTCGACCTCCATCGCCGCCTCCGCCCGCGACACTTCCCGCATCGCGTAGTACACGGTGGCGAAGATCATTACGCAGGCCGAGATCGTCGTCAGGACGAAGCCGAACTCCACCGCCCAGCGGGGCTGTATTCCGGTGTCACCCGGCACCACGAACTGGGACGCGATGGTCAGTCCGGCGCCGATCGCCACCACGACCGATGCCATCACGAGGTGCTCGACCCCGAGTACCAGCACGGCCAGGGACGCCGAGACGATGTAGTAGAACTGCAGGCCGGAGTCCGTCCCGATGTGCCAGCCGACGTAGGTCAGCGACGCGAAGGCCACCGTGACGAACGTCAGCGACGCGATGACGTCGCCGAAGCGGTACAGCAGCGGGATCAACATGAATGCGATCGCGGTACCGACGTTGACCAGACCGAGGGCGAGGATCTTCGGACCCGTGACGATCTGCATGATCCCGAAGAACAGCGTGACGACGGCGGCGATCCAGGTAGCGATGTTCAGCACCCGCTGCCGGCGCGTGACCGATTCGGCCCAGTGCTGGTTGCGGGCCGGCGCCCGGCGCTGCATCTTCTCGCAGTCCTCTGACGACGCCGGACCAGCGCATTTCCGCTTGGTCCCCACGTCGGCAGCCTAACCGTTCGCGGGGATCGCCGACAGGTGGCGTTAGAGCCTGCGAGCCGATCGTGGCCTGCCGAACTCGTGACCTCGGGCAATCTGTTCGTCGACGCCGACGAAGCGCGCTCGGCCGTCGGCGACCCATCTTTCCGCGATGAGGGACGCACCGATGTTCGCTGGTAGGCTCGGCTCAGCTTTCAATGCAACGGATGGGGACATGTCATGAAGTCAGGTCGGTTGACGCGCCAGATCGCCCTTATCGCGGGCGGGGCTGCGATCGTCGGGATGGGGGCGCTGACCGCGGGCTGTGGTTCCAACGCCAAGGAATCGCCGACCACGACCACCACGCCCACATCGTCCAGCGCTCCCGCGCCATCGCCGACGGAGAAGGCGGTGAGCCCGGGCGGCAACAACTCATTCTCGCCGACGATCCACCCGGCGCCCCCAGGGGCGGTGTGCAAGGAGGTCGTTGGCAACGAGTGCATCAGGTAGCCCTCGCACCGAGCGGTAGCTCGAACGCGGGGCCGGCGGAATCATGAGGCTGGGACAGGCATTCGACCCGCGCCACAACGCGCTGAACCTTTGGCGGCTGATCCTCGCCACCGGCGTGATCTTCTGGCACTCGTTTCCCCTAACCGGGAACACCATCGATTTTCAGCCCGCGGTGCGGTTGCTCAGTGAGGTCTGGGTGGACGGGTTTTTCACCGTTTCCGGCTTCCTGATCACCGCCAGCTGGATGCGTCGCCCGCACCTGGGGGAGTACTGGAGGGCGCGGTTCCTGCGAATTTTCCCGGGCCTTTGGGTGTGCGTGGCGGTGACGGCATTCGTCATCGCCCCCATCGCGGCGGCGGTGAAGCACTCGTCACTTCCGCTGTCGGCCGAGTTCGCCTACGTGGTGAACAACGGGCTGCTGAACGTCTTCTACGCCGGCATCAACGGGACACCGAAGGACATCCCCTGGCCGGGCGTCTGGAACGGGTCGTTGTGGACGTTGGTGTTCGAACTGCTGTGCTACATCGCGGTTTGCGTGCTCGGCCTGCTGGGGTTGCTGAAGAGGCAGTGGGTGCTGCCCACCCTCTTCGTCGCTTCGGCGGTGTGGTCGGCCTACGTCTCCTACCCGACGATGGCCCAGCAGACGATCCCGCAGATGCTGGCCCGGTTCGCGGTGGTATTCCTCGCCGGTGCACTGATCCACCAGTACCGCGACGCCATCCCGGCCCGTTGGTCGCTGGTCGCCCTGTGCGGTGTCATCGTGGTCGCCTCGGGCTTCGCCCAGAACTATCGGCTGATCGCCGCGTTGCCGCTGGGGTACGCGATCATCGTGTCCGGTGCGTTGGTACGTCGCTTCCCATTGCGCAACGACATCTCGTACGGCATGTACATCTACGCGTTCCCGGTGCAGCAGCTTCTCGCGACGTTGGGGCTCGTCAGTTTGCATCCGACCGTGTTCTTCCTCGTGGCGGCCCTGTGCACCATCCCACTGGCCGCGGCCAGCTGGTTCGTCGTGGAGAAGCGCGCGATGGCGCTCAAGCACCCGAAGCGGCAGCAGGTGGCGGTGGGGACATCGAGTCACCTAAAGTAACGACGACGTCAATAGCTACGACTTACGGTTCAAGGGTCGGCCGATTCGTGGAGGAACGGCGCCATGAACACCAGTCGCAGGGCCAGGTGGAGCGCTGCAGGGGTATTCCTGGCGGTGAGCGTTGCCCTTGCCGGATCAGTCCTGCCGGCCGTGACCGCCCAGGCCCAGCCGGGAAACAGTTGGCCCGGGTGTCCGCCCGACAGTCCTGAGGGGCCATGCCGTTGGTGCCCTGGGGATCCACCGGTCCAGACGGGGAACCTCAAGGTCAACCCGGTCGTCTGGGACAACAGCGTGTGCCACATCTACTGGTACGTCTACAGCGGCCAGGGGAACGTGGCCTCGAACATCTTCGAGGGCGATGCGCCGCCCGCGCCGCCTCCGCCACCGCCCAACCTGACGCCGCCGCTGCCGCCTGGGTGGTGCTGGTCGCTGTTCCTGCCCACCACGAATTGCCCTAACGGCTGAAGACGGGGAGGCCCCAGATGTGGTGCCCTCGGTGAGATTCGAACTCACACTGCACGGGTTTTGAATCCGTTTCCTCTGCCAGTTGGGATACGAGGGCGAGCCGCCTGATGCGGTGTCCCACCCTAATGGATCGGCCGGGCGAGCCGCTGCGGTGGTGTGGTTGTCCGCCCCGCGGTCGCTGATTGCGGCCAACCACGGGACAATGGCCGCATGACCGGAGCAACCACCGACGCCGAAGGCCGCGGCGCTCGCCGGGTTCTGATCGCCGAAGACGAGGCGCTGATCCGGATGGACCTGGCCGAGATGCTGCGCGACGAGGGCTATCACGTGGTCGGCGAGGCCGGCGACGGGCAGGAGGCCGTCGAACTCGCCGAGCAGTTGCGCCCGGACCTGGTCATCATGGACGTCAAGATGCCCCGGCGCGACGGCATCGACGCCGCATCGGAGATCGCCGCCAAACGGATCGCCCCGATCGTGGTGCTGACCGCCTTCAGCCAGCGTGAGCTGGTCGAGCGCGCCCGGGACGCCGGCGCGATGGCCTACCTGGTGAAACCCTTCTCCATCAGCGACCTGATCCCGGCGATCGAGGTCGCGGTCAGCCGCTTCAGCGAGATGACCGAGCTCGAGCGGGAGGTCGCCGACCTCTCCGATCGGTTGGAGACCCGCAAGCTGGTCGAACGGGCCAAGGGCCTGCTGCAGGCGAAGCAGGGCATGAGCGAGCCCGAGGCCTTCAAGTGGATCCAGCGGGCGGCGATGGACCGCCGCACCACCATGAAGCGGGTGGCCGAGGTGGTTCTCGAGACGCTGGACAGCCCCGCCGAGGCCGGGCCGCCCAACTGAGCCGACCGATCGGGTGTTAACTCTGGGTTTCCGGATTGCCCGACCGTGCGTGGATGACCCTCCTGACCGGCCGGTTTGGGGCGATCGCGGCGCCTTGGCGGGCCCACCGTGCGCCAAGATCACGCGCTGCGGCTGTGGGTTGGCTATGTTCTAGCGAGGTGTCGACGGTCAGGCCCGGCTCAGGGCACTGAATCCGTCGATCCCAAAAGACCCACCGACCCGGAGGTGAAACGTGCGCGGTCACGCGACGCGGAGTGCAATTGCTGCCAGTTCGGCAGTGCTGGCGGTGCTGGGCATTGCCGGCTGCAACCAATCCAAGCCGAACGAGAACTCGTCGCAGAGTGATCTCAAGATCGTCGAGCAGGTTCAGATCGACCAGAACGGTGCGGAGGTCAAGCCGGAGGCGGGCACCACCCCCGCCGATCCGGCCGGTGACGGCAAGGCCGCCTGCCCGCCGGTATCGATCGCGATGGCCGGCGCCCTCAACGGGCCCGACGCCGCGCTCGGCATCAACATCAAGAACGGCGTGCAGCTCGCCGTCGACAAGCACAACGCGGCCAATCCCGGTTGCCAGGTCCAGCTGAAGACCTTCGACACCGAAGGCGATCCGCAGAAGGCGACCGCCATCGCGCCGCAGATCGTCGACGACGCCTTCACCATCGGACTGGTCGGCCCGGCGTTCTCCGGTGAGACCAAGGCCACCGGATCGGTGTTCGACCAGGCCGGCCTTGTCGCCGCCACCGCCTCGGCCACCAATGTCACGCTCTCCGAGCAGGGTTGGAAGACGTTCTTCCGCGGTCTGGCCAACGACGGTGTCCAGGGACCCTCGGTCGCCAACTACCTGAAGAACACCATCGGTGACAAGAAGGTGTGCGTCGTCGACGACAGCACCGACTACGGCACCGGCCTGGCGCAGGCCGTTCGCGAGACGCTGGGCCCGGTGGCCGTGTCGGACTGCAACATCTCGGTCAAGAAGGGCGACAAGGACTTCTCCGCCGCGGTGACCCAGGTCAAGGGCCAGTCGCCGGACTCGGTGTTCTACAGCGGCTACTACTCCGAGGCGGCACCGTTCGTCCAGCAATTGCGGGACGGCGGCTACACCGGCAAGTTCGTCAGCGCCGACGGCACCAAGGATCCGGAGTTCGTCAAGCAGGCCGGCCAGTCTTCGAAGGACGCCATCCTGTCGTGCCCGTGCGGTCCGGCCACCGGCAGCTTCGCCGACGAATACACCAAGAAGTTCAGCCAGCCCCCGGGCACCTACAGCACCGAGGGCTATGACCTGGGCACCATCCTGCTCAAGGGCATCGACTCGGGCGCCGTCACCCGGCCCGCACTGCTGGACTACGTCAAGAAGTACGACGGCCAGGGCGTGGCCCGCAAGTATCAGTGGACCGACAAAGGTGAGCTCACCACCACCCTGATCTGGATCTACAAGGTCCAGTAGTCACTTCGCGAGGCGCGCCCGGGACCCGAGGGCTCGGGCGCGTTCTCGTTGAGGAAGTTCACGAGGAGAGACCGCCCCAAGGATGATCCACGAGTGCGTCGGCCAGTACGCCTGTCTCGCCGGGGACATCGGTTTCAACATCGACAACCTGCGAGACGGCTTCTGGCAGTTCACCATCGACGGATTGTCCTGGGGCGCGATCTACGCCCTCGTGGCGGTCGGCTACACGCTGGTGTTCGGGGTGCTGCGACTGATCAACTTCGCGCACTCCGAGATCTTCATGCTCGGAATGTTCGGCGCCTACTTCTGCCTCGACATCATCCTGGGCTTCACGCCGAGCGGAAACGCTTACAACAAGGGTGTTCTGCTCACGGTGCTGTACCTCGGGATCGCCATGCTGTTCGCGATGCTGGTCTCCGGAAGCGCCGCCATCGGCCTGGAGGCGGTGGCCTACCGTCCCCTGCGCCGGCGCAACGCACGCCCGTTGACCTTCCTGATCACCGCGATCGGGATGTCATTCGTACTGCAGGAGTTCGTCCATTTCATCCTGCCGCAGATCATCAAGGGTTACGGCGGCAGCAATGCACAGCAGCCGATCGTGCTGGTGCAGCCCAAGACGCAGTTCCACATCTTCAGTGCCACCGTCTCCAACGTCACCCTCGTCATCGTGGCGGCCGCCCTGGTGCTCGCCGTCCTCACCGACATCGCCATCAACCGAACCAAGTTCGGGCGCGGTATCCGGGCGGTGGCGCAGGACCCGGTCACCGCGACGCTGATGGGTGTCTCGCGGGAGCGGATCATCATGACGACGTTCCTCATCGGCGGCATGCTGGCCGGTGCCGCCGCGCTGCTCTACACCCTTAAGGTGCCGCAGGGAATCATCTACTCCGGCGGCTTCCTGCTCGGAATCAAGGCCTTCTCGGCCGCAGTGCTGGGTGGCATCGGCAACCTGCGCGGCGCACTGCTGGGCGGCCTGATCCTCGGCATCATGGAGAACTACGGGCAGGCGCTGTTCGGCACCCAGTGGCGTGACGTCGTCGCCTTCGTCCTGTTGGTCCTGGTGCTGCTGATCCGGCCCACCGGGATACTCGGCGAAAGCCTCGGAAAGGCCAGGGCATGACGGACACCGACCCCGGGCGGGGGAGCCGCGGCAGCCGCCTGCTGGCCCCCGGAGATGGGCTGCGCAGATGGTGGTCGGGCCTGAGCCGGGTGCAGAAGTGGGTCTTCGGCGTGCTCGGCTTCGGCCTGCTCGCCCTGACGCCGCTGTTCCCGCCACCGTTCTTCAACACGCCCGGAATCAGCTTCGGCGGCACCATGGCCCAGTTCGCGATGGTGGCGATCATCGCGATCGGCCTCAACGTCGTGGTCGGCCAGGCCGGCCTGCTCGACCTCGGCTACGTGGGTTTCTATGCGGTCGGTGCCTACACCGTGGCGCTGCTCACCAGCCCGGACAGCCCGTGGAACAAGATGGCCCCCAACGGTTTCCTGCACGAGGAGTGGGCCTGGTTGGCGTGTGTGCCGCTGGCCATGGCGGTAACCGCGATGGCGGGGCTGATCCTGGGCATCCCCACCCTGCGGTTGCGCGGGGACTACCTGGCCATCGTCACACTGGGATTCGGCGAGATCATCCGGCTGTTGGCGGACAACCTGTCCGACGTGACGAACGGCTCGCGCGGCCTGAACGAGGTCGCCTACCCGCGGGTGGGTCAGACCGACAAACTGCCGGAAGGCGTTTTCTCCAGCGGAAACTCGGGCGGCCACGCTAACTACGGCACCTGGTGGTTCTGGCTCGGCCTGATCCTGATAGTGGTCATTCTGCTGCTGGTCGGGAACCTCGAACGCAGCCGCGTCGGCCGCGCCTGGGTCGCGATCCGGGAGGACGAGGACGCCGCGGAGGTCATGGGCGTCAACACCTTCCGCTTCAAGCTGTGGGCCTTCGTCATCGGAGCCGCCATCGGCGGTCTGTCCGGCGCCATGTATGCGGGCCAGGTCCAGTACGTCGCGCCGCCGACGTTCAACATCATCAACTCGATGCTGTTCCTGTGCGCGGTGGTCCTCGGCGGGCAGGGCAACAAGCTCGGCGTCATCTTCGGTGCGTTCGTCATCGTCTACCTGCCCAACCGACTGCTCGGCGTTCACCTCTTCGGCGTCAACCTCGGTGACCTGAAATACCTGTTCTTCGGGCTGGCGCTGGTGGTTCTGATGATCTTCCGCCCGCAGGGCCTGTTCCCGGTACGTCAGCAACTGCTGGCCTACGGGAAGTCCGCACGCAAGTTGTTGGGCGCGGCCGACGACGGTAAGGCGGCGGCATGACCCGACCCGCCGCTGATGATGGTCGCCGGCCGAGCGGCGCCATAGACGAGGACATGGCCGCCCTGCACCGCGACGTCAGCGTGGCCGAGGGTGAAAGTCTGCTCGAAACCCAGGATCTCACCGTCAAGTTCGGCGGGCTCACCGCGTTGGACGCCGTGAGCTTCTCCATCAAACGTGGTGAGATCCTCGGGTTGATCGGCCCCAACGGTGCCGGCAAGACCACCTGCTTCAACGCGATCACCGGGGTGTACAAGCCCAGCTCGGGCTCGGTCACCTTCGACGGGGCCCCGCTGGGCCGCATCAAACGACACCAGATCACCCGCCGCGGTATCGCCCGCACCTTCCAGAACATCCGGCTGTGGGGCGAGATGACCGCCCTGGAGAACGTCATCGTCGGCACTGACGCCCGGCACCGCACGTCGGTGCCGGGCGCGCTGATCCGCAGCCCGCGCCACCGCCACGAGGAGCGGTCGGCCATCGAGAAGGCGGCGGCGCTGTTGCAGTTCGTCGGCATTGCGCACCGCGCGGAGGAGAAGGCGAAGAACCTGCCCTACGGCGACCAGCGCCGGCTGGAGATCGCCCGGGCCCTGGCCACCGAGCCCAAGCTGCTGTGCCTCGACGAGCCCGCTGCCGGGTTCAACCCCAGCGAGAAGGCGGCCCTGATCGAGTTGATCCGGGCGATCCGCGACGACGGCTACACCGTGCTGCTGATCGAACACGACATGCGACTGGTGATGGGGGTGACCGACCGGATCGTCGTGCTGGAGTTCGGCCGCAAGATCGCCGACGGACTGCCCGCCGAAATCCGCGAGGACCCCGCCGTCATCGCCGCCTACCTGGGAGTTCCCGATGACGAACTCTGAGACCGGCACCCCGCTGCTCGAGGTCCGCGACATCGTGGTGCACTACGGCAGGATCGAGGCGCTACACGGTGTTTCGCTGGTGGTGCGGCAGGGCGAGTTGGTGACACTGCTCGGCTCCAACGGCGCGGGCAAGACGACGATGATGCGCGCGATCTCGGGGTTGCGGCCGCTGTCATCGGGCTCGGTGTGGTTCGAGGGCCGGGACATCACCCGCGTCAAGGCACACCAGCGCGTCATCGACGGCCTGATTCAGGCTCCCGAGGGGCGCGGAGTGTTCCCGGGGATGAGCGTCACCGAGAACCTCGAAATGGGCTGCTATGGACGCAAATTCGCGTCCAGCGCCGAACGCCGGGAACGCCTCGACTGGGTGTTCGAAACCTTCCCGCGGCTGGCCGAGCGGCGTTCCCAGGTGGGGGGAACGCTGTCCGGTGGCGAACAGCAGATGCTCGCCATCGGGCGGGCGTTGATGGCCCGTCCGCGGGTGCTGCTGCTCGACGAGCCGTCGATGGGTCTGGCGCCCATGGTGATCTCGCAGATCTTCAGGATCATCTCGGAGATCAACGCTCAGGGCACCACGGTGCTGCTCGTCGAGCAGAACGCCCAACAGGCGTTGAGCCGATCCGATCGGGCCTACATCCTGGAGACCGGCTCGGTGACGCGCAGCGGACCGGCCCGAGAGTTGTTGGCCGACGACAGCATTCGGGCCGCCTACCTCGGCGTCGCCTAGCGGATCCGGAAGCGTTTCACTCGCGACGTCGCGCCGGCGACCAGTTCCACCCCGCTGCGCGGCACGCCCAGATGTGCGGCGAGCAACCGTGCAGCCGCCTCGGTGGCCTTGCCCTCGATCGCACGCTCCGGCACATGGATGGTGAGTGCACCGTCATCGCCGACCACGACCAGGGGACCCTTGCGGCTGCCCGGCTTAACCGTGACGACCACCACCTGCTCGAGAGTCGCGTTGTTACGGTCTTCCATCGATTTTCGCGACATCTGCTCGACGTTCGCCGAGGACCTACCGGGCGACGATCACCGAGGAGCCGTGGCCGAACAGACCCTGGTTGGCGGTGATCCCGACGGTGGCGCCCTCGACCTGGCGGCCGGTGGCCTGACCCTTGAGTTGCCAGGTGAGTTCGCAGACCT
>JAGQTW010000182.1:0-12862 GCA_020438785.1 Mycobacterium sp.
GCAGCGCCGCAGCGCCACGATCACCCCTTCGGCGCGTTCCCGCACCCGCGCGTCCTCTAATGCCCTTGTCACCGCTGGTCCCGCCCTCCGTGTTGGAGCCAGACTTCCCCCGCGCCGGGTGGGGCAAACCGCCACGCCGGCAACAGTTCAGCGGAGTTCGGCGATGGCCTTGGCGAAGTACGCACCGTGGTAGTCCTGCACCGTGAAGTAGGTCACGCCGTAACGATCCCGCAGCGCCCGCAACCGGTCGGCGATATCGCGGGATGTGCCGCTGAGCACACTCGGCATCGCCAGCAGTTGTTCGTCGGTGGCGGTGGGAGCGTAGGCACGGGTCAGATCCAGGTTCGGAATGCCCGAGTCGTCGGTGGGCACGGCGGTGATCGCCATGTTGAGTTCCAGGTCGGCGAAGCGGTCCCCGGCGGCGTCGCGAACCAGCGCGATGCGTTCGGCGAGTGGGTCTTCGGCGGTGTCACTGATGGTCCCGCCGGTCAGCCCGATGATGTCCGCGTACCGCGCGGCGATACGCAACACCCGGTCGCCGTTGCCCGCGATCAGGATCGGGATCGTCGGCGCGTTCTCCTTCAGGTACGCCGCGGTGTGCCGGAGGTGGTCGACCCGCGCTCCCGCTGTGGGATAAGGGATTTCGGCGATCTCGAACTCCTCCCGGACGTACCCGGTGCCGAGCCCGAGATCCAGCCTGCCGTCGGAGAGGAGATCGGTGGCGACGGCGTCCCGGGCCAGCAGCGCCGGACTGTAGAACGCCGCATTGAGGACGAAGGTGCCCACCCGCATCGTGGCGGCGGCATCCGCGGCCGCGACCATCGTGGGGAACGGGGCCGGCGCGCCGATGTGGTCGGGCACGTGCAGGACGTCGAAACCCAGGTCCTCGAACCGGCGCACCCGCTCGCGCAGCCAGGTCGCCGACTTGACGTACCGCAACCCGATGCCGAACCGGAAATCCCTGGCCACTGGGCCATGTTACGTCGCGGCGGGCGTTTGGCGAACAGTGCTTCCGGGCATTCCAAGCCGGCATCGCGGTCCCGGCGTGCCGGCAAGCGACACGAGTTGAGGAGCCTGACGATGAGCGCCCCGAGCGTCGGTGTGGAGGAGGAGTTCCTCCTCGTCGACCCCCGGACCGGCGAACCCGTTCCCCGCAATGCCGAGGTGGCCCGCCACGCGGCCGAACGCGGTGTCGATCTCCAGTTCGAGCTGACGACTTGTCAGGTCGAGACCGCGACCGACAAGGCGGACACCAGCACCGGCCTGCGTGAGCAGATCACCCGGCTGCGGCGTCTCACCGCCGAGGCCGCCGAGGCGGCCGGCGCCAGCCTGCTCGCGGTCGGCCTGCCCCCAACGGTGCCGCACCACTTTCCGATCACCGACACCCCGCGCTACCACCGGATCGCCGACCGGTTCGGAATGATCGCGCACGAGCAGGGCATCTGCGGATGCCACGTCCATGTCGAGGTGCCCGACCGGGAATCCGCGATCGCCGTCAGCAACCGGCTGCGGCCGTGGCTGCCGCTGCTGTTGGCGCTGGCCGCCAACTCGGCGATCTACCGCAACGCCGACACCGGCTACGCCAGCTGGCGCAGCGTGCTGTGGGCGCGCTGGCCGAGCGCGGGACCGCCGCCACATCTCGACTCCGCCGCGCACTACGACGCGGTGGTGGCGATGATGCTCGAGTCCGGGGCGATGCTCGACGACCGGATGGTCTATTGGGATGTGCGGCCGTCGTCGAAGTTCCCGACCCTGGAGGTCAGGGTCGCCGACGTCCCGGCCACCGCCGCCGAGACGGTGCTGATGGCGACGCTGGTGCGGGCATCGGTGATGACGGCACTGGCCGCCCACGGCCGCGGTGGACCGGTGCCGCGGATCGACGATCACGCGCTGCGCGCCGCCTACTGGAAGGCCGCCCACGACGGGCTCGACGGGCAGGTGATCGACGTCTTCGACCGCTGGGCGCCGGCTCCGACCGCCCGGGTGCTCGGGCAGTGGCTGGCCGTGCTTCAGCCGGCGCTCGACGAACTCGGCGACGCCGAATGGGTGCACGCCGAGCTCGGCCGGATCCTGCAGGAGGGCAATGGCGCGATGCGCCAGCGCCGGGCCTGGCGGGAGCGCGAGGACGTCGCCGACGTGCTCGCCGCGGCGGCGGCCGCGACGCTCAGGTGAGCGGCAGCTCGGCGACGACCTGTCCGGTCGGCTGGGTTGAGCCGGTGCCGGGTTCGACGGTGAACTTCAACGCCTTGGAGTTACCCAGATCGTTGAGCACCGCCGTGGTCGACGGCGACACCGCCTTGTCGTCCATGGTCCCGGCCGAGGTCTCGCCGGTGTCGCTGACCAACCACATCTGGTACACCGTGCCCGGCGATGGCGGCGGAACGTTGTTCATGACCAGCACGCCGGCGTTCTTGTCGCGGGAGAACACCACAGTCGCGGTGCCGCCGCCCGGAATGCCGCCGGAGATGGTGTGCACATCGGGTGCGGCGAACACCTGTTGTGCGGTCGAGGGCTGCTGCGGCGCCGGCCGGTTGGCCAGCCCGACACCCACCGCAACGAGTCCGACCACCAGGGCGGCCGCCGCGGCGAGCACCGTCGCGCGCCAGCCCCGGCCGGTCGACTCGGGCCGGGCGACGGGCAAGGTGCGCACGTTATCGTCGGCCACCGCGGCGAGCAGTCGCCGACGCAGGTCGGCGGGCGGCTCCGCGGCGCTGACCGCGGACACCGCGGCCATGGTCTCGCGAACCGCGCGGACTTCGTCGTAGAACGCATCGGCGGTAGGCAGGCCGGCGTGCACCAGCCTGCTCTCGATGTCGTCGCGCTCGGCGTCGGACACCGCATGCAGCGCGTAGGGGACGGCCAGCTCTATCAACTCGCCGCCCGTGGAGTCCTCGCGTGGTTGTGTCATCGCTGCACCCTCACCGCACACCCAGGCAATTGCGCAGCCCGCGCAGGGCGTCGCGCATCCGCGACTTCACTGTGGCCAGGTTCGCCGACAGCCGCTCGGAAACCTGCACATACGTCATGCCCCGGTAATAGGCCAGCTCGATGCACTCGCGCTGGACGTCGGTCAGGCCCTCCAGGCAGGACGCCACCTGACGCTGTTCGTCGCTGCTGATCACCGCGTCGCTGACCTCGTCGGTCGCGGTCTCCACCGTCGCCGCGCCGTAGCGGGACTCGCGTTGGCTGGCGGCCTGCTCGGAGCGCACCCGGTCGACCGCGCGACGGTGCGCCAGCGTCAGCAGCCAGGCCAGCGCCGTCCCGGAGGCCGGGTCGTAGCTTTCCGCCGTCCGCCACACCTGGAGATAGACGTCCTGGGTGGTCTCTTCGCTGTAGCCGCGGTCCCGCAGCACGCGGGTGACCAAGCCGTACACCCGGGCGCGGGTGGCGTCGTAGAAGGCGGCGAACGCATCGGCGTCGCGCTGGGCCACCCTGCGCAGCAGCGCGTCGAGGTCGGCGGCGGTCACCGTCGAGGTCCTGTCGTTGTCGCTGGCATCGAGCCGTAGCCTAGCGGGCTGCGAAACCGGCGGGTCAACCAGACATGTCACTGGCATCTCACGATGGCATCCACGAACGATTCTTTGCCGCCCAGCCCGGACCGACGGCCGAGACGGCCATCGGCTGGCGCACCCGCTCGGTCTGGGGGCCGGTCGTCCGCGGCACGGTCGGGACACCGCGCAGCCGCAGGATCATCGCCTGAGCCCGCATGCTCAGTGCCGCCATCTGCGGGGCCAGCGGGGTGGTGAACTGCAGCCGCAGCACCTGCCCCGCGGTGGCGCGCCGGCGCGAACCCCGCCAGGTGGCCACCAGCGCCGGCTGGTTCTCGCGGTGCAGCGACATCGTGACGTCGAGCGCCTCCGCGGGCCGGGGCGCTCGCACCAGGTAGTAGCCCTCGACCGCGTTGAACGGCGAGGTGGAGAACTGGTTGATCGCCGCTACCGGCTGGTCCTCGTCCGGCGGCAGCAGGTAGGCGTACCGATCTCCGTCGAGGTTCTGCACCTCGGCGATCACGCAGCGCAACACACCGGTCGCGTCGTGGCACCAGAACAGGCTCAGCGGGCTGAAGGCGCGGCCCAGCACGCGTGGCATCAGCAGCGCGGTGACCTGTCCGCCCGGAAGCCGGATGTCGTGGCGGGCCAGGAACGTGTCCACCCGCTGGCGCAGCGTGTCACCGGGGGCGCCGTCGAAGTGGTCGACGGCCTCGAACCGGGCGAACGGGCGCAGCCAGCGCGGCAGCCGGGGGAGGCGGTCGATGTCGACGTACCAACTGTAGCTGCGGTGTTCGGCGTAGTGATGCACCGGAGACCGCCGCAGATGGGTCACGCGAAGGGGATACAACGCGGGCGTGAGCTCTGGGTTCATCGTTTCCACACCCACTATTCGGAGCACCGGCCCGGGTGGATGGGTGTGGCTTCCGATCAACCCGGCCAGGCGTGCGCCGCGGCCACCAGACCCCGCACCAGCAGGGAGGTCGCCGGCGAGAGGCCGTCGTCACCGGGTAACTGGCTGCGTGGGCTGATCCCGCGCACCCGCGCGGAGAGTTCGAGCTGGGCGCCGCCGCCGCGCGCCCGGTTGACGGGGTTGTCCGGATGCAGGCCCCGCAGTTCGGCGGGGATGGCGTCGAGGTCGGTCACCACCTGGTAGCCGGGCACGTCGATGTGCCGGGCGAGATGCTGCGCCAGGGCGCGGTTACCGCCGCCGGCCAACAGCTGGGTGCTGCGCCCGATGCGGCCGTAGCCGTGCACCGAGACCACCACGTCGACGTGGTCGAGGAACTCGGACAGCCGGGCCGACGCCGCGGCGAGATAGCGGGCCGACGGTAGATGGTGCGGATAGCCTTCGGGGTGTCGCAGCAGGTAGACCGACGCCCCGGCCGCATCGGCGGCGCGCTCGGCGATGACGTCGGTCATCTGCTCCAGACCGCCGCCGTGGATGGCCAGGAAGCCGAACCGGGATCGCAACCGGCTGACCTCGATCACCGCCGGATCGGCCAGCAGCTCCGAAAGTGTTTGCGGCGCAGCGCCATCCGATGCACTGTGGGAGTGGGGCCAGTGCGCGGGATCCCAGCGGTGCAGGAAGTCGATCCAGCGATGCGGCAGCCCGTGGTGGCGGGCGCCGTCGATGATGCGTTCCAGATAGCCCGGCCGTGGCGGGCCGGGTTCGATCCGGGGGTCGACGTACACCCACGCCGGGGACGGGCCGTCGTCGGTGTGCACGATCAGCCGGTCGCGCCGATAGCGCACCGGCACCCCCTCGGCGCTGTCCAGGGTGGCCAGGTCGTGGTCGGACACCCGCCACAGCACCCCGTGCACGCAGCTGCCGGTGAACGGTTCGACGGTGGCGACGCCGCGTTCGTTGATCAGCCAGTCGTGGTCGGCCAGTGTGGCCGGTATGGGGTCGGTGGCGTCGGGGCAGCGCAGCGCCATCTGCTCGATGCACAGATTGGACCCGTAGGCGAAGTACGGGTGCCGCGGCCCTGAGCCCATCAGCCGAAGCCCATCACCGCACGGTCAGGTAGATCAGGGCCACGTTCAGCAGAATAATGACCACCCCCACCGCGGTGCCCAGTGCGGAGGTGACCCGGTGGTTGACGTCGGCACCCATCAGCTCCCGGTTGGCGGTCAGCCGCACCAGCGGCACCAGCGCGAACGGGATGCCGAAGGACAGCACCACCTGGGAGATGACCAGCGCCCGGCTCGGGTCGACGCCGACGGCGAGCACCGCAAGGGCCGGCACCAGCGTGACCAGCCGGCGCAGCAGCAGCGGGAAGGTCTTGCGCAGCAGCCCTGCCATGATCATCGCGCCCGCGTATGCGCCGACCGACGTCGACGCCAGCCCGGAGGCGAGCAGCCCGATCGCGAACAACAACGCCACCGTCGGACCCAGGGTGTCACGCACCGCCGCGTGCGCCCCCTCGATCGAGTCGGTGTCGTTGCGGCCCTGCAGGTTGGTCGCGGCCACCAGAAGCATGGCCAGGTTCACCGTCCCGGCGACCAGCATCGCGATGCCGACGTCCCAGCGGGTCGCGCGCAGCAGCCGGTGCCGGGGCCCGCCGGGCTCGGGATGGCCGTGCCGGTCGCGGGCCAGCCCGGAGTGCAGGTACACCGCATGCGGCATCACGGTCGCCCCGAGCATCGCGGTGGCCAGCAGCACGCTCTCCGCGCCGTCGAACCGGGGAACCAGGCCCGTGACCACCGCGCCCGGCGGCGGGGTGTTCACGAACAGGCTGGACAGGAAGCCGATCGCGATGATCAGCAGCAGGCCGGTGATGACGCGTTCGAAGACCAGTTGGCCGCGGCGGTCCTGCACCGCAAGCAGCAGCAGCGACACGACACCGGTGATCGCGCCGCCGAGTAGTAGTGGCAGGCCGAACAGCAGTCGCAGCGCGATCGCACCGCCCACGACCTCGGCCAGGTCGGTGGCGATGGCGACCAGTTCGGCCTGTACCCAGTAGCCGATCCGGGTCGGGGTCCGGGTGTGATCGCGCACCGCCTCGGGCAGGGTGCGTCCGGTGACCAGCCCGAGCTTGGCCGACAGGTACTGCATCAGGCCCGCCATCGCGTTGGCCGCGACGATCACCCACACCAGCAGGAAGCCGAACTGCGAGCCGGCGCTGATGTTGGCCGCGACGTTGCCCGGGTCGACGTAGGCGATAGCCGCGACGAAGGCGGGCCCGAGCAGGGTCCAGCCTGCCGTGCGGGGGGTACCGGTCTGCTGGTTCAGCGACCGCTCCAGACACCCAGCAGACCGGTGCCGAACCCGCCGTACATGATGGGGAACGGGTCGGTCAGCGCGGCACTGGGCGTCGTGGTGATCTGGGTGTGCCCGGGCTTCTGGCAGATCCTGGTGGTGGGTCCGGGATCGACACACTCTGGCAACGCGGTGGCCGGGGCGGCCAACAGCACGGCCGCCAGCGCGGCGACCAGCGGCGGTGCGATGCGGGCGATCACGGTCGGCATGGCTGCCCCCTTCGAGCCCGCAGGCGATCTGCCTCAACCCGCAGCGTACAACCCCTTGCCGGTGATCAGGGGCAGGTCGATGGTGGTGCAGATGCCAGCGGGCGCGGCGATGACGGCGGGAATCGCGTTGACGATGCGCATGGCGGTGGCCAGCACCCCGGCGTGGTTGTGGTCGCCGTTCGGGCTGGACAGGCAGAGGTCGAGGGCGTAGCAGGGCTCGCCGGTGACCTCGATGCGGTAGTTGCCGCCCTCCTGTGCGGGTTGCGGCCAGTGCGGGCACAGGTCGTCGCGGAGCCGGGTAACGTGCTCGAGCACCACCGCGGGTGCGCCGTCCACCAGGCCGATCACCTCGAAGCGCAGCGCCGCCGCGGTGCCCTTGGCGATGTGCCCGCTGGCGATGTCGAAGTCCTCGGGCGCCGGCTCGCGGACGTACATCTCCTCGAGGCCGTCGAGTTCCAGGCCGAGGCCCGCGGCGAGTTGGCGCACCACCGAGCCCCACCCGATGCTCAGCACGCCGGGCTGCAGAAGCATCGGAATCTCGTCCATCGGCTTGCCGAAGCCCATCACGTCGAACATCACCGTCGCGCTGTCATAGGTCGCGTAGTTCACGATCTCCATGCAGCGCAGCTGCTCGATGCGCTGACAGGTGCCCGCCAGCGCAAGCGGCAGCAGATCGTTGGCGAACCCGGGGTCGATACCGTTGACGTAGATGCTCGAATTGCCTTCGCGCGCAGCATCTTCCAGCGGCTTGATCATCTCGTCGGGGATGACCTGCCAGGGCCACTGCAGGAAGACCGGGCCGCTGCCGACGATGTTCACCCCGGCGGCGAGAATGCGGCGGTAGTCTTCCAGCGCCTCCATGAGCCGGTTGTCGGCCATGGCGTTGTAGACCACACACTGCGGTTTGGTGGCGAGCACCTCGTCCAGGTCGGTGGTGGCGACGATCCCGGTCGGTTCGCCGTGCCCGACAAGCTCGGCGGCGTCCTTGCCGGCCTTGGCATCCGAGGACACCCAGACGGCGGTGAGCTCGAAATCCGGATTGGTGATCAGGGCGGTCAGCGCGTGGGCGCCGACGTTGCCGGTGCCGATCTGTGCCACACGGATGGCCATGGGTCTCCTTACAGGTCGGGGATCGGGAGATCGAGGTTGGGAACGATGAGGCCGCCGTCGACCTCGAGCGTCTTGCCGGTGAGGAAGCTGGCCGCCGGCGACGCCAGATACACCGCCGCGGCGGCGATGTCGAGCGGGTCGCCCAGCCGGCGCAGCGGGGTCGCCTGCTCCATCGGCGCGCGTAGTTCTTCGTTGGACGCGACGATCTCCAGCGCCGAGGTGAGGATCGAGCCGGGGGCGATGGCGTTGACCCGGATGCGGGGGGAGAGGTCCAGGGCGGTCAACCGGGTGTAGTGCGCCAGTGCCGCCTTGGCGGTGCTGTAGGCGGCGAAGCCGCGGCCCGCGAGCCGGCCCATCGTCGAGGTGATGTTGATGATGTTGCCGCCGCCGGAGTGCTCCAGCATCAGGGGCACGGCCGCGACGGTGAGCGCGTGGGCGGTGAGCACGTTGAAGGTGAAGGCGTCCTTCATGTCCTTGACGCTGGTGGTCAGCAGGGTGTTGGGCATGGTGCCGCCGACGTTGTTGAC
The DNA here is from genome assembly GCA_020438785.1 of Mycobacterium sp. Taxonomy (GTDB): domain Bacteria; phylum Actinomycetota; class Actinomycetes; order Mycobacteriales; family Mycobacteriaceae; genus Mycobacterium. The sequence continues at coordinate 8,597 of JAGQTW010000182.1, forward strand.
GACGATGTCGAGCTTGCCGAACGCCCCGACAGCCTTCCCGGCCAGTTCGGCGGTGGTCTCGGGGTGGGCCAGGTCGCCGACGACGATGTGCGCGCGTCGGCCCACCGACTCGATTTGCTCGGCGACCGACCGCAGTTCGGACTCGGTTCGCGACGCGATCAGCACATCGGCGCCGGCCTCGGCGAAGGCCAGCGCCATCGCGGCGCCCAGGCCGCGACCGGCCCCGGTGACTACCGCAACTTGATCATCAAGGCGAAATCTGTCGAGGATCACGAGTCTCTCTTCCCTTGTCGGCGGCCACCGTAACAAGATGCCGGGACCGTGTGGCACCCGATTTCGAGCCTAATTTGGAACACGTTCTCGTTTGGTCATTTCTGCGCCCCGGCGTTGATGTTCCTAGGGCTCCGCCGCACCTGCGCTCCCTGTCGCGTCGCCGGGGGCACCCCTGAGGTAACTGACGTTCACGTCATTTGCTAGCATTCGCGGATCGGTCGGGGGTTTCTCGATTTGCGCCGTTCGCCGGCATTAGCCGTTCCCGCACGAATATGTTCTAGGGAACCCGAGGTCGGGATCGGGTGAAGGGTTAGGGGTTGGTCGTGGGGACCGTGATTCGCATTCGCACCAAGTTCGTCGTCGTCGTCGCGATCGTGATGACGGCGCTGCTGGCACTGCTGTCGCCGGTTACCCAGATTGTCGTCAAGCTCACCGCGACCGGCCTCTTCATGGACGGCACCGGTCAGCCGCTGGCCCACCCGTACAACACCACGGACTACATCGGGACCTACATGAACCGCGTCTACAACAAGTACGTCGGTCCGTCCGGGTTGTGTACAGGTGGCAATTCCGGCAGCTGCGACCAGGTGGCGGTGTACACGCCGGAGCAGTTGTGGCCGGTGACCGGTTTCTTCGACATGTCGTTCGACCGATCCCGCGCGTTGGGCGTGCAGTACCTCGATGGCTGTCTGCGGGGCGACCCCTGCACGAGCACCCTGGATCCGTGGACCACGACCGGAACGAATACATTTTCGGACTCGGTCTACACGATTCTCGGCTACTCGCAGAGCAGTGCTATCGCCAGCGTGGAGAAGTCGAACCTGATCAAGGACGGTTGGGGCCCGGGAGATCCGACTGTCGGCTTTGTGATGCTGGCGAATCCGAACCGGCCCAACGGAGGCATCCTCTCCAGGTTCGCCGGCCTGTCGCTCTTCGGGATCACGTTCAACGGCCCGACCCCCACCAACTCCGACCCGCTTAACCCGCTGACGACTGTCGACATCACCCGGCAGTACGACGGAATCTCGGACTTCCCCGCCAATCCGTTCAACCTGCTCGCGGTCCTCAACGCCGTCTTGGGCGTGGCGTTCCTGCACTCCGGCTACAACACCGCCACGGAAACGCCACTGCTGCAGGGGCAGTACAAAGACACGACTTACTACACGATTCCGACGCCAACCGTTCCCTTGCTCATGCCGCTGAAAATCGTTCCCATCATCGGCCCACTGGTGGCGACCGCGCTGGACCCGTTCGTTCGGGTGCTGGTGGAAGCCGCATACGTCCGGACGGCGAATCCCGGCGTGCCCAATCCGCCGTTCTACTTCCACCCGCTCCGAACACTCTTCAACTTGATCGCGGCCATACCGGTCGCGATCGATAACGTGCTGTCCTATATCGCCGGCAATCCGAACTATCGGCCGTTGGGTACGTTGAGTTCGGTGGACAACCCGTATGGCGCGGGCGGGCCTCCGGTCGAGGCTCCCTCCGTCGACCCGTACGGGCTGCCGACCCCCGCGCTCGCAGCCTCGCCGATGATGCTCGCGGCTCCCGCGCCGATGATGTTCTCAGCCCCGGTCTCCGGATCCCTCGAGGGGGAGGCGAATACGCCGCTCACGGCGTCGATGTCGATGGCGCTGTTCTCGGTTGGGGCCGAACCGTCGACCGAGCAGACCGACCCGACGGCGACGATCGAACCGACGCCGTCGGTGACTACGGAACCGACGACCACCGCCACGATCGAACCGAGCCCGTCGGTGACGACGGACCCAACGCCCTCGGCGACAACGGATCCCACGCCGTCGGCGACGACGAATCCGACACCGTCGGCAACGACGGAGCCGACGAGCTCGAGCAATTCAGGTTCGACGGGCTCGACCAGTACCGGTTCGACGAGCACCAGCACCCCGGGCTCCACGTCCTCGACGAGCACCGGCTCCACCAGCACGAGCACTTCGGGCTCGACCAGTACCGGGTCGACCGGTACCAGCAGCGCCGGGTCGACCTCGTCGACGAGCACCGGCTCGACGAGCACCAACACGTCGGGTTCGACGTCGGGCAGCTCGACGACGTCGGGTTCGACGACGTCCGGCAGCTCTACGAGCTCCGGCTCGACGACGTCCGGCAGCTCTACGACCTCGGGCTCGACGACCTCCGGCTCGACGACGTCCGGCTCGACGACGTCCGGCAGCTCGACCAACTCGGGTTCGACGTCGGGCAGTTCGGGATCTAGTTCGGGGTCGTCCTCGGGCAGTTCGGGCGGTTCGTCCTCGGGCAGTTCGTCGGACTCAGGGGGCTCGGGCGGCTCCTCGACGTCCTGAGACCCGCTACTTCTTGGCGGCGGCCTTCTTCGCGGGGGCTTTCTTCGCCGGGGCCTTACGAGCCGGCGCCTTCTTCGTCGCGGCCTGACCGTCGGTAGATGTGTTGCCGGACTCCCCGCGCCGCTTGCGCACACTGGCCTCGAGCTTGGCCAGCAGGTCGGAGACGTCCTCGGTCTCGTCGAGCTGGGCCGGCTGGTCCTCGGTGCTGAACGCCTCCCCGCCCTGCAGTTTGGCCTCGACCAGTTCCTTGAGCTGTTCCTGGTAGGTGTCGGTGAACTGCTCGGGATGGAAGTCGTCGGCCATCGACTCGACCACCTGGCCGGCCATCTTCAGTTCGGCCGGCTTGATCTCCACCTCCTGGTCGAGCCCCGGGAAGTCGGGGTCGCGGATCTCGTCGGGCCACAACAGCGTGTGCACCACCATGACGTCGCGCTTGGAGAAGTCCTTCACTCGCAGCGCGGCCAGGCGCGTCTTGTTCCGCAGCGCGAAGTGCACGATCGCGACCCGATCGGTCTCTGCGAGCGTCTTCGCAAGCAGCACATACGATTTCGACGACTTCGAGTCGGGCTCCAGGAAATAGCTACGGTCGTACATCAGCGGATCGATCTCGCTGGCGGGTACGAACTCCAGCACCTCGATCTCGCGGCTGCGCTCCTCGGGCAGCGTTGCGATGTCCTCGTCGGTGATCACCACGGTCTGGCCGTCGTCGGATTCGTACGCCTTGGCGATGTCGCGATACTCCACGACCTCACCGCACACCTCACAGACGCGCTTGTAACGGATCCGGCCGTTGTCCTTGGCGTGCACCTGGTGGAACTTCAGGTCGTGGTCTTCGGTGGCGCTGTACACCTTGACGGGAACGTTCACCAGACCGAACGCGATCGAGCCTTTCCAAATGGAACGCATCAGTCCAGTATGCCCAGCGCACGGACCGATATCCCGTCTCTCTCAGTTCGCGAAGGGCAGCACGGCCGGAGGCGTGGGTCCCAACGGAAGGTTCTGCGGTTGGTGGAGCGGCACCGGGCCGAGGGGAAGGACCATGGGAAAGTTGAGCGGAAGGACCGTGGGCGGGATGTTGGGATTCGCGCCCGGAAAGGCGCCGGGAATGCCACCCAGCGCCTCCAGTGCGCCGCCAACCGCAGCCTCCTCCGGTTGAGGCGCGCATTCGCCCGGATCAGCCACCTGGCCCGAGGTGCAGCCGGGAACCAGGTCCTGCGGATCGGCCGAAGCTGTGGGCGCTGCAGCCACAGCGGTGAGTACCAGGGCGCCGACAGCGAGTCGGATCATTGGCCCAGGCTAGCAGCGGGTAATACGTTGGGATGGTGAACGACGTGTGGCCCCCGGGTGCAACGGCGGGCCCTCGCGTTCGACTGACCAACGCCGACAAGGTGCTGTATCCGGCCACCGGTACCACCAAGGCCGACATCTTCGACTACTACACCAGCATCGCCGACGTGATGGTTCCGCACATCGCCGGCCGGCCGGTCACCCGGAAGCGGTGGCCCAACGGCGTCGATGAGCCCGCGTTCTTCGAAAAGCAGTTGGCCAGTTCGGCCCCGGACTGGCTCGACCGCGCAACCGTCGAGCACCGATCGGGTCGCACGACCTATCCGATCATCAATAGCACGACCGGCCTGGCCTGGATCGCCCAGCAGGCCGCGCTGGAAGTGCATGT
>JAGQTW010000182.1:12888-14960 GCA_020438785.1 Mycobacterium sp.
GGTCCGGCAACGCGATTGGTGTTCGACCTCGATCCGGGCGAGGGCGTGACCATGCCGCAGCTGTGCGAGGTGGCCAGTGCGGTGCGCGACCTGATGGACGACATCGGCCTGGTGGTGTACCCACTCACCAGTGGTAGCAAGGGTCTGCATCTCTACGCGCCACTCGGCGATCCAGTCCGCAGCAAGAGTGCCGTGGTGTTGGCCCGGCGGGTGGCTCAGCAGTTGGAGCAATCCATGCCCAAACTGGTGACCGCCACGATGACCAAGAGCCTGCGCGCGGGCAAGGTCTTCCTGGACTGGAGTCAGAACAACGGGTCCAAGACCACGATCGCGCCGTACTCGCTGCGCGGACGGGAGCGTCCGACGGTCGCCGCGCCCCGGACCTGGGACGAGATCGGTGATCCCGGGCTGCGGCACCTGGAGTACGACGAGGTGCTGGCCCGGGTTGCCGAACACGGTGACCTGCTGGCCGGCCTGGACGGGGAGGGACCGCATGAAGACCGGTTGACCACTTACCGCAGCATGCGTGACGCGGGCAGGACACCCGAGCCGGTGCCGAAAGCGGCGGCTCCGGTCGGCGGCAACAACCGTTTCGTCATCCAGGAACACCACGCCCGTCGCCTGCACTACGACTTCCGGCTGGAACGCGACGGCGTGCTGGTCTCGTGGGCGGTGCCCAAGAACCTGCCCGACACCCCGGCGGTCAATCATCTGGCCGTGCACACCGAGGATCACCCGCTGGAGTACGCCACCTTCGAGGGCACCATCCCGAGGGGGGAGTACGGCGGCGGCAAGGTCGTCATCTGGGACTCGGGCACCTATGAGGCCGAGAAGTTCCGCGACTCGGGTGACGAGGGCGGCGAGGTGATCGTCGACCTGCACGGCCAGAAGATCTCCGGGCGCTACGCGCTGATTCAAACCAATGGCGATCAGTGGCTGGCGCACCGGATGAAGGAGCAGCCCGCCCCGAGCCTTCCCGACTTCTCCCCGATGCTGGCCACACTCGGTTCGGCGGACAAGCTGACCGCAGCGCAGTACGCGTTCGAGGGCAAGTTCGACGGCTACCGGTTGCTGCTTGAGGTCGACCACGGGACGCTTCGCCTGCACTCCCGCAGTGGGCGGGACATGACCAGGGACTACCCGCAACTGCAGTCGCTGGCGGCCGATCTGGCCGAACACGCGGTGATCCTCGACGGCGAGGTCGTCGCGCTTGACGGTGACGGCGTGCCGAACTTCGGTGAGATGCAGAACCGGTCTCGCGCCAGCCGGATCGAGTTCTGGGCGTTCGACATTCTCGTGCTGGACGGACGCTCGCTGCTGCGGGCGAAGTACCGGGATCGCCGCCGCGTGCTGGAAACCTTCGCGGAGGGAACGGATCTCATCGTGCCCGGGCTGCTGCCCGGGGACGGCCCGGAGGCGCTGGAGTACTCCCGGAAGAAGAAGTGGGAAGGTGTGGTCGCCAAGAAGTGGGACTCCACCTATCAGCCCGGCCGCCGCTCGGCGGCTTGGATCAAGGACAAGAACTGGAACACCCAGGAAGTCGTGGTCGGCGGCTGGCGTGCCGGCAACGGCGGACGCTCCAGTGGGATCGGTGCGCTGCTCGTCGGGGTTCCCGCCGAGGATGGTCTGCGGTTCGCCGGCCGGGTGGGCACCGGCTTCTCGGAGAAGGATCTCGCCCGGCTGAGGGATCTGCTCGCGCCGCTGCGTACCGACGAATCACCTTTCGAAACAAGGCTTTCCGGGCCCGATGCCAAGGGGGTCAGCTATGTGCGCCCCGAGCTGGTCGGTGAGGTGCGCTACAGCGAGTGGACCTCCGAAGGCAGGTTGCGCCACCCGAGTTGGCGGGGGCTGCGGCCGGACAAGCAACCCGCGGACGTGGTGCGCGAGGTGCCGGTCTAGGGCATCGACAGCGCCCTGGCGATCGACATCGCCTCCTGTAGTCCACGGGTCGCCAGTTCGTCGGCGAGTTCGTTGTCGGCGATTCCGGAGTGTCCCTTCACCCAGAACCATTGCACCTGGTGGCGCGCGCTGGCGAGCCGTAGGCGCTGCCACAGGTCGACGTTCTTGACCGG
>JAGQTW010000183.1 GCA_020438785.1 Mycobacterium sp.
GCGTTAGCGGGGTAGGTCCCACTGGCCGAAGTCGGGCGCGAGGACATCGTCGACGTCGACGTGCACCCCGTCGATCAGCATGCCCGGGTCGGACGCAGTCACCACCTCGGCCTGGAACAGCACCGCCGCCGGTTCGCGCTCGCCCCCCGACCACGCCTTGGTCTGCCATGCCCACCGGAAGCCCGGGGTGCTCGACGCGCCGACCACGCCGTCCGCGATCGCCCAACCGACCTGTGCGCGGCCGCCGTAGATGCCGGTGCGCGCGACACCCAACACCGAGTTGATTCCGCGAAACCATTGCACCGCAGTGCTTTTCCAGGTCGGCGCGTCGACCGGCTCGTCGACGCTGAAGAAGATCGGCGCCGAGTCGGGGCCGCCGGCCGCGCCGTGCAGGCGCAGCGCCGTCCTGGCGTCGGCGACGCCGCCGTCGAACCCGCGGGTGAAGTCCGACGGTGAGTTCGGCCAGCCCGGCTTGCCGTACTGGTAGCAGCTGACGACGTGCAGTCCCAGCGCGCGCATGCCGTCGGTGAACTCGCGGGTGACCGGCTTGAAGTCGAACGTTGCGCCGGGCCGCAACTCGGAGACGTAGACCAGCGCCCCGTCGAAGCCGGCCGCCTTGATCTGCTCCGGTGCGACCAGCCGCTCGGCGAAGTCGATCAACTGCATGCCGGTGGCGGCGGACGTCGGTGCGGCGGCCAGGGCCGACGCCGATGCCAGTGCGCCCAGGCCGGCCAGCGCCGTGCCGTACTTGAGCACTTCCCGTCGCGAAACAGAACCCGTCACGGCTGGCAGCGTAGCGCCGGGCGCGATCAGCCGGACTTGAGCAGTCCCGGTTCCCCCACTCCGATGGTGATCCGCGGCGAGGCCGCCGGGTCCAGCCAGGTCAGCAGCGAGCGCATCTCGTCGCGGCCGACCGCCACACATCCCCAGGTGGGGCTGCCGTTGGTGACGTGCAGGAAGATGCCGGACACCTTGCCGGGGATCCGCTGCGGGTTCACCGCGATGTTGACCGCGTAGTCGTACACCGGCCCGGAGTTGTAGAGGTTCTCGGTGATGTTCGACGGGTCCTGCGCCGAGCGAACGTGGGTGTTGTAGGTCGGGGACTTGGCGTCCTCGTCCCACCAGTCCTGATCGGTGGCCTCGAAGTACGGCATCTTGGTGCCCGGATTGGGCTGGCGCCCGAAGGCCTGGTCGAAGGTGAAGGTGCCCTCGGGGGTGCGATAGACGCCGTCGGCGGGAGCACCCACCCCGAGCTCGCCGACCATGGCCGGTGTCGGGCCCAGCACCACCTTCCAGTCCTGACCGACCCGCTGGTAGGCCGTCAGCGTCCCCTTCGTCGCGCTGGACTTCGGGACGCCCACGACGATCCACTGCGTGGGCTGGGCGGCCGCCGGCTCCGCGGCCGCGGGCGGGGCGAGCGGAAGGCTCAGGGCCAGCCCCAGTTGCGCCGCCAGCACGGCGAGCAGCTTGGACGGTTTCACGCCACACCTCGGGTTCCACTAGGCAATACACACAGCAAAGCGCCCATCGTATCGGCCGACGGCGGCCGGACCGGACCCCGAAATGGTTCCGCTATCAAGCTGGTATGCCGCCGCGATCCGCGATTAGAGGTTTTGCGGCGGGCCCAAATACCATCGGGGACGCAATGACAGATCAAGACACGGATCTCCGGCCCGCTCCGACCGGGGCGGCCGCACACCGGCTCTCGGCGGAGGCCGGTCGCCGGCGCACCTTCGCCGTCATCAGCCATCCCGACGCCGGCAAGTCGACGTTGACCGAAGCGCTGGTGCTGCATGCCAGGGCGATCACCGAGGCCGGCGCCATCCACGGCAAGGCGGGGCGACGCTCCACGGTGTCGGACTGGATGGAGATGGAGAAGGCCAGGGGCATCTCCATCACGTCCACCGCCCTGCAGTTCCCGTATCACTCCGCCGACGGGCAGGACTGCGTGATCAACCTGCTCGACACCCCCGGCCACGCCGACTTCTCCGAAGACACCTATCGGGTGCTCAGTGCCGTCGACTGCGCGGTCATGCTGATCGACGCCGCCAAGGGCCTGGAGCCGCAGACACTCAAGCTGTTTCAGGTGTGCCGGCACCGCCGGATCCCGATCCTCACCGTGATCAACAAGTGGGACCGGCCGGGCCGGCACGCGCTCGATCTCCTCGACGAGATCAACGACCGCATCGGCCTCAAGCCGATGCCGTTGACCTGGCCGGTGGGTATCGCCGGTGACTTCAAGGGGGTGCTGGACCGGCGCACCGGCAATTTCATCCGGTTCACCCGCACGGCGGGCGGCGCCACCATCGCGCCGGAGGAGCACATCGCCCCGGGGCGGGCCCACGACGCCGCGGGCGTCGATTGGGACAACGCGGTCGAGGAATGCGAGCTGCTGTCCGCCGACGGCGGCGACTACGACCAGGAGGCGTTCCTGCGCGGTGACGCGACACCGGTCCTGTTCACCTCGGCCGCACTGAACTTCGGGGTGAACCAGCTGCTGGACACCCTGGTTCGGATCGCGCCCGCCCCGGCCGGTCAGCTCGACGCCGACGGCAACCTGCGGCCGGTCGATTCACCGTTCAGCGCGTTCGTGTTCAAGGTCCAGGCCGGCATGGACTCGGCGCATCGCGACCGGATCGCCTACGCCCGGGTCTGTTCGGGCACCTTCGAGCGCGGCGATGTGCTCACCCACGCCGCGACCGGGAAACCGTTCGTCACCAAGTACGCGCAATCGGTGTTCGGCCAACAGCGCTCGACGCTGGACAGCGCGTGGCCCGGTGACGTGATCGGGTTGGCGAACGCGGCGGCGCTACGCCCGGGCGACACCCTGTTCCGCGACGTGGAAGTGCACTTCCCGCCGATCCCCAGCTTCTCCCCCGAGCACTTCGCCGTCGCCCGCGGCACCGACCCGAGCAAGCACAAACAGTTCCGCAAGGGCATCGAGCAGCTCGAGCAGGAGGGCGTCGTGCAGGTGCTGCGCTCGGATCGCCGCGGCGATCAGGCGCCCGTGCTGGCCGCGGTGGGCCCGATGCAGTTCGAGGTCGCCAGTCACCGGATGGCAACGGAGTTCAACGCCCCGATTGAGCTGGAGTCGCTGCCCTACACCGTCGCGCGCGCCATCGACCCCGCCGACGCGGAGTTCGTGCAGAAGCAGGTGTCGATGGAGGTGCTCACCCGCACCGACGGCGTGCTGCTCGCGCTGTTCACCACCAAGTGGCGGCTGCAGGGGTTCGCCGAGGACAACCCGCAGGTGCGGTTGACGTCGTTGGTCGCCGCCGGGGACAACTGAGTCCGGTCAGCCGGTTTCGGCGGCGACCCGGGCCCGCTCCCGCATCGAGGCGACCACCCCGCCGTCGTTGAGAATGTCTGTGCCGGTGAGGTATCCGGCTTTCTCGCCGGCACAGAACGCCAGCAGCTCGGCCATCTCCTCGGGCTTACCCCAGCGCGGCACGGCGGCGTCGGTGACTATCGCGCCCGCCCCGGCCTGTTCTTCCAGCCTGCCCATCTCGGTGTCGACCGAGCCGGGCGAGACCGAAACGATCCGCAACCCGCGGCCGTTGAACCGTTCCGCCTGCGAACTGCTGTACCACCGGACGAAGTTCTTGCTCACCGCGTACGCGATGCCCGACCGCGCCTCGGGCGGAGCGATCTCGCACGCCGACAGCATCGCGACCATGAACCCGTCCTGGTCCCGCAGCGCCAGCGGGAAGTGCGCCAGCGGAACCAGTGCCTCCGGCAGCAGATACGACGCCATCGACGCCACGTTGACGATCGCCGCACCCTCGGGGGCGGTGGCGTAGAACACCTCGTTGACGTTGAGCGTGCCGACCGCGTTGGTGCGCAGCACATATTCGGCGCCGCCCATGCTCGGGCTCACCCCCGCCGTGTGGATGACCGAGGCGATCGTCCCAAGCCCGGCCGCGGTGTCGAACACCCGGGCCACCGCCTTCCGGTCGGTGACGTCGGCGTGGACGGGCACCACGGGGATGCCGAGCTTCGTCAGGGCGGCGACGGCCGCGTCCAACCGGTCCCGGCGCACATCGCACAGGACCACCGGACGGTCGCGGCCGACGATCTCGGCAGTGGCCACTCCCATACCGCCCGCGCCACCTGTGATGATCGAAACTCCAGTCATAACCGCCGACCGTATACCGGGGCCTAGTGCTGGTCGATCTTCGCGGCCGCGAACGACGCCGCCTGATCGGTCATGCCGGACTGCACGTACGACACGTGCGCGATCATGTTGGCGCCCGCGGAACAGATCGGGTCGCCGTCGATGCACAAATCGATCGTCTTCGGGGCGTAGGCCGGGCTGGTGGTCGGCAATGGGGTACCGCCGGCCAGCATGCTGGAGAACCCGCTCGCCGGGGTGCCGAACAAGGCGACGGCCGCCACCCGGTCGGCGATCTGGGCGGGCAACGCGGCGGTGGCCATGTCGGTGACGGCGGCGCCCTGTGAGTAGCCGCCGAGCACCAGCTTGGTGCTCGGGCAGTTCGCGACGACGTTCTGGATCTGCGCCTGGGCGTCGTCGGAGCCGTTGGCGGCGCTGCTGAGGTAGTTGTCGCTGGCCGGGTAGTCGACCGCGGACACCGTGACCGAGCGGCCGCTCACCTTGGTGCTGAGCGCGTCGGCGAAGGACTGGCCGACGATGCCCACACCGGGCGGCTCGTTGGTGCCCCGGGCGAAGAGCACTTGGACGTCGGGGCACGGCTGCGCGGCGGCCTCAGCCGCCAGCGGCAGGCTCCACAACCCGGCGACCACCGCGCCGAGGAGACCGAGGACACGAAGTGAGTTCACGCCGAAATGCTGACACATCGGCGGGAACGGCGACGGGAGACTAGCGACCCGAGTTGCGGGCCAGGTCGATCACGAACTGGCTGACGAAGGTGCCGGCTGCCGGGTCGCCGTGGTCGCACGATCCGTCGGATTCGCCGACCCGCTTGACCCACAGGTAGGCGTCGGCGTGTGCGCCCGCGGTGTCGGTGGTCGGCGGGGTACCCAGCGCCCGGCCCGCCGGGTTGCACCAGCTCAGCGGGTGTTCGGGCGCGGGTCCGGCGCCGTTGCGCGAGGTGTCGATCACGTAGTGGGCGCCGTTGGTGAGACCCGAGATGGCCTCGCCGTAGCCGATCTCCTCATCGGTGGAGTAGTAGTTCGTGGTGTTCAGGCTGAATCCCCGCGCCCGCTGCACCCCGACCTGGTTCAGGCGCGCGGCCATGGTGTCGGCGCTGGTCCAGCGGGAGTGTCCGGCGTCCACATAGACCGCGGCGGCCGGATCGCGGGTCAGCGCGCCGACGGCGTAGGAGATCAGGTCGAAGCGCTCCTGGCGCTGGTCGCCGGACAGGCAGTCGGCCATCGCCAGGGCGTCGGGCTCGAGGATGATCGCCACGGGCGATGCGCCGAGCCCGGATGCGATGCTGTCGATCCATTCCCGGTAACCGGCGGCCGTCGCGAACCCGCCGGCGGCGTAACTGCCGCAGTCGCGGTGCGGGATCGCATACAGGGCCAGCACGGGCATGGCGCCGGACGCCTGCGCCGCACCGGCGATCCGGGACACCGTTCCTGCGACCGCCCCGGCCGGGAAGGCCTGGTCGAGCCAGTAGGCCTGCGGGGTGTTGGCGACCGCCGTCAACTCCGCGCTCGGCGGATTGGCGTTGCGCGCGGCGATCATCGCCTTCGACGCCGGGTCGACGTAGAAGCCGTGGCCGGCCAGCGGATTGCCGTCATCGGAAAGCAGCGTCACCGGGCCGGCGACCCGGGGGCCGGACAGACCGGCACAGGCGACAACCGCGACCGCGAGAACGGGAAGGATCCACCGCATGGCTGCACCGGCAGCTGAGGACATCACCCAACGAAAATAGTGCGGTACGTCAATAAGCGGCAACCGAAGAGGCAGAACGTCATTGGTGCCCCAATTGCCCCATTGGAATCATCGACCACATCCGTCACTCCGGTTCAACAGCCGTGTCGCTCGCGACCGTCACAGCGGCAGCGACGTGCCGGTCTCCCGCTCAGCGAACTCCCACAGCCGCGCCGCGTCCGCGTAGTCACAGGCGACCGCGGCGCGCCCGCTGAGCGTCGGTCCGCCCTTGAGGCCCAGCCTGCTGTCGATGCCGACGTAACTGCCCGGCGGGATGGGCTCGGTGATGCAGTACAGCGTCG
>JAGQTW010000184.1 GCA_020438785.1 Mycobacterium sp.
GGGTTGAGGATGATGATCGCCTTGCCCCGCTCGGCGCCGCCGATCACCTCGACACCCTTGGAGGTGGTCTTGGTGAACTCGTCGATGTTGGCTCGGGTGCCCGGCCCGGCCGACACCGAGGAGACGCTGGCGACAATCTCGGCGTAGGGCACCTCCACGACCCGGGACACGGCGTAGACGATCGGGATGGTGGCCTGACCGCCGCAGGTGACCATGTTGACGTTGGGCGCATCGAGGTGGTCGCGCAGGTTGGCTGGTGGCACCACGCCGGGGCCGACCGCGGCCGGGGTGAGGTCGATCGCCTTGATACCGGCCTCGGCATACCGCGGGGCGGCGGCCTTGTGCACATAGGCCGAGGTGGCCTCGAACACGAAGTCCGGCAACTCGGACTGGGCGAGCAGCCAGTCCACCCCGTCCGCGCTGGTCTCCAGGCCGAGCTTGCGCGCGCGGGCCAGGCCTTCGCTGGCCGGGTCGATTCCGATCATCCAGCGCGGCTCGAGCCACTCCGATCGCAGCAGCTTGTACAGCAGGTCGGTGCTGATGTTGCCCGACCCCACGATGGCGACGGACTTCTTCTGCGCCATGGACGCTCCTCTAGTCGAACGAAACCCGGACTGAGCCCAGCCCGGTGAAATCGGCGACGAAACTCTCGCCGGGGCGTGCGTCGATCGCCCGGGTGCACGACCCGGGCAAGATGATGTCGCCGGCCTTGAGTCGCACGCCGAAGCTGTCGACCTTGCGGGCCAACCAGGCCACCGCGGTGACGGGGCTGCCCAGAACGGCATCGCTGCGACCCTCGGCGACGACTTCGCCGTCGCGGGACAGCACCGCCTCGATCGCGTTGACGTCGATGTCCTTGGGCGACACCCGCTCGCGGCCCAGCACGAAGCCGCCGGAGGACGCGTTATCGGCGATGGTGTCGCACAGGCTGATCTTCCAGTCCTTGATGCGGGTGTCGATGATCTCGATCGAAGGCGCGAACGCGGCGGTCGCGGCCAGGACGTCATCCTCGGTGCAGCCGGCGCCGGGCAGATCGTCGGCCAGAATGAAGGCCACCTCGACCTCGAGGCGCGGGAACAGGTAGCGCCCCGCGGCCACCGGCTGGTCCTCGAAACACTCCATCTCGGAGAGCAAGTGCCCGTAATCGGGCTCCTCGACGCCCATCATCTTCTGCATCGCCTCGGAGGACAGCCCAACCTTGTGGCCGACCACCCGGGCTCCCTCGGCCACCCGCTGCCGGATGTTGATCAGCTGAATCTCGTACGCATCGACGACATCGATGTCCGGATAGACGATCGTCAGTGGGGTCAGCGGCGTCCGTCGCCGGGCCGCCTCGGCAAGTTCAGCGGCCAGTTCGTCTCGCGTCGCAACACTCAACATCCATGAGTCCAATCGTCGACGTGACCGGGCTGAGTGCACCCGGCAGGGGCAACTGTAGTGCGATCCCGTCGCCGCGGCACTAAGCGTTCCGCTGACCGGAAAGGCAGCCCAGTAGCGCCGCGACGGGACGATTCTATAACGTGTTCTAGTATGACAGCTCAGGAGTTCGACGTCATCGTCGTCGGAAGCGGCGCAGCGGGCATGGTCGCCGCTCTCACCGCCGCCCACCAGGGACTATCGGCTGTGGTCGTCGAGAAGGCGCCGCACTTCGGCGGCTCGACGGCGCGATCGGGCGGTGGCGTGTGGATCCCGAATAACGAGATCCTCAAGCGCGACGGTGTCACCGACACGAAGGACGCCGCGCGCACCTATCTGCACTCGATCATCGGCGACGTCGTCGAGCCCGAGCGGATCGACACGTACCTGGAGCGCGGACCGGAGATGCTCTCCTTCGTGCTCCGGAACAGCCCGCTGAAGATGTGCTGGGTGCCGGGCTACTCCGACTACTACCCGGAGGCGCCGGGCGGCCGTCCGGCTGGCCGGTCGATCGAACCCAAGCCGTTCAACGCCCGCAAGCTGGGCCCCGACGAAGCGGTACTGGAGCCCGCCTACGGCAAGGTCCCGCTCAATGTCGTTGTGATGCAGCAGGATTACGTCCGGCTCAACCAGCTCAAGCGGCACCCGCGTGGTGTTCTGCGCAGCCTCAAGGTCGGCGCCCGCACCATGTGGGCCGGCATGCGGGGCAAGAACCTCGTCGGCATGGGGCGCGCGCTGATCGCGCCGCTGCGCATCGCGCTGCGTGAGGCCGGGGTGCCCGTGCTGCTCAACACGGCGCTTACCGACCTCTTCGTCGAGGACGGCGTGGTCCGCGGCATCTACGTGCGGGACATGACCGGGCCGGAAGCGGCCGATCCGCAACTCATCCGGGCCCGCCGGGGAGTCATCCTGGGCTCGGGCGGGTTCGAACACAACGAACAGATGCGGGTCAAGTACCAGCGCGCACCGATCACCACCGAGTGGACCGTCGGGGCCGTCGCGAATACCGGCGACGGCATCGTCGCCGCCGAGAAGCTCGGGGCCGCGCTGGATTTGATGGAGGACGCCTGGTGGGGTCCGACAGTGCCGTTGGTCGGCGCGCCGTGGTTCGCGCTCTCCGAGCGCAACTCCCCCGGGTCGATCATCGTCAACCTCGCAGGCAAGCGCTTCATGAACGAGTCCATGCCCTACGTCGAGGCCTGCCACCACATGTACGGCGGGCAGTACGGTCAGGGTTCCGGGCCGGGCGAGAACGTGCCGGCATGGCTGATCTTCGACCAGCAGTATCGCGACCGCTACATCTTCGCCGGGCTGCAACCCGGGCAGCGCATCCCCAAGAAGTGGTTGGAGTCCGGTGTGATCGTCACCGCCGACAGCCTCGAGGAACTCGCGCAGAAGACCGGCCTGCCCACCCCGGACTTCCTGGCGACCGTCGAGCGGTTCAACGGCTTCGCCCGCACGGGTGTCGACGAAGACTTCCACCGCGGCGAGAGCGCCTACGACCGCTACTACGGCGACCCGACCAACAAGCCCAACCCGAATCTCGGCGAGATCAAACACGGCCCCTACTACGCGGCCAAGATGGTGCCGGGTGATCTGGGAACCAAGGGCGGCATCCGCACCGACGTCCACGGGCGCGCGCTGCGCGACGACGGCTCGGTGATCGAGGGACTGTATGCGGCCGGTAATGTCAGCGCGCCGGTGATGGGACACACCTATCCCGGGCCGGGCGGCACCATCGGTCCCGCGATGACCTTCGGGTATCTGGCGGCGCTGCACATCGCCGGAGCCGACAAGCCGGCGAACACCGGCGCGGGGAAGGGCTGACATGCCGATCGATCTCGACGTTGCGCTCGGCGCCGAGTTGGAGCCGATCGAGTTCTCCTGGACCAGCAGCGACGTCCAGCTCTACCACCTCGGCCTGGGCGCGGGTGCGGACCCGATGGACCCCCGCGAACTCCGCTATCTGGTGGACAAGACCCCGCAGGTGCTGCCGACGTTCGGCAATGTGGCGGCCAGCTTCCACATGACCGAGCCGCCGGAGGTGAAGTTCCCCGGGATCGACATCGAGTTGGGCAAGGTGCTGCACGCCAGCGAGGCGGTGACGGTGCCCGCGCCGCTGCCGCCCAGCGGCACCGCCCGGTCGGTCCAGCGGTTCACCGAGATCTGGGACAAGGGCAAGGCC
>JAGQTW010000185.1 GCA_020438785.1 Mycobacterium sp.
TCGTTCTCCGACGAGTTGCAGCAGGAGTGGAACTGGAGCGAGAAGTACGCCACCCAGGCCGAGATCCTGGACTACCTGAACTGGGTGGCCGACAAGCTGGACCTGCGCCGCGACATCACCTTCGGCACCCGCGTCACCTCGGCGATCCTCGACGAACCCACCCTGCGCTGGACGGTGCGCACCGATGGCGGCGAGGCTGTCGTCGCGCGGTTCGTCGTCATGGCCACCGGCGCACTGTCGGCGGCCATGACCCCGGACATCCCGGGACTCGACACCTTCGGCGGCGAGGTCTACCACACCGCGCACTGGCCGCAGGCCGGCGTCGACTTCACCGGCAAGCGGGTCGCGGTGATCGGCACCGGTTCCTCCGGCATCCAATCCATTCCGCTCATCGCCGAGCAGGCCGCGCAGCTCTACGTCTTTCAGCGCACCCCGAATTTCAGCGTGCCCGCGGGCAACCGGCCACTGGGCGCCGGCGAACTCGCCGAGATCAAGGCCGGCTACCCCGAACGGCGCCGAGTGTCGTTCCGCAGCGGCGGCGGCTCACCGCACGTCGCGCACCCGAGTCCGGCGCTGGAGGTGCCGCCGGCGGAGCGGCGCGCCGAGTTCGAAAAGCGTTGGCAACTCGGCGGTGTGCTGTTCTCCAAGACCTTCCCCGACCAGATGACCGACCTCGGCGCCAACGCGGAGGCCAAGCGGTTCTGGGAGGAAAAGATCCGTGCGGTCATCGACGACCCGCAGGTCGCCGAACTCCTCATCCCGGATGACCATCCGATCGGCGCCAAGCGAATCTGCACCGATTCCAACTACTTTCAGACCTTCAACTCCCCGCACGTGCAACTGGTCAGTGTGCGCAGGACGCCGATCACCGCTATCGATGCCACCGGGATCGCCACCACCGAAGCGCATTTCGACCTCGACGCGATCGTGTTCGCCACCGGGTTCGACGCGCTGACCGGGTCACTGGGCAAGATCGACATCGCCGGGCGCGGGGGAGAGCGGTTGGCCGACGACTGGGCCGCCGGGCCGCGCACCTACCTCGGGCTGGGCGACGACGGCTTCCCGAACCTGTTCATGATCACCGGACCGGGCAGCCCCGCGGTGCTGGCCAACATGGTGCTGGGGGCCGAGGCGCACGTCGACTGGATCGCCGACGCAATCACCTACCTCGACGAGAATGGTTACACCGCAATCGAACCCACCCCGGACGCGGTGGACAACTGGCTGGCGGAGCTGGCGCAGCGCGCCGCGTCGACGCTGTTCGTCAAGGCCGACTCCTGGTACCTCGGAGCGAACGTTCCCGGCAAACCGCGGGTGTTCATGCTGTTCTGCGGCGGCTTCGGGGTCTACAACGACATCTGCGCCGACGTGGCGGCCTCCGGCTACAAGGGCTTCCGGCTGATCCCGGCCTGAATCTCAGCCGCGCTGCAGGAAGCTGAGGACTGTCGCCTCGAACGCCTGCTTCTGCTCGATCATCACCCAGTGCCCGCAATTCGGGAACACGTGCAGTTCGGCGTTGGGGATGGTGCGCATCGGTATCAGGGACATGTCCAGCGGGCTGACCCGGTCGTCGCGGCCCCACGTCACCAGGGTGGGCGCCTTGACCTTGTGCATGATGGCCCAGGGCAGGGGGAAGTCGGCGTTGCGCATCATCTTCATCGTCGCCGCGAACGCCGCCTTGCCGTACATCCGGCGCGCACTGGCCAGCGTCTCGGGATCGGTGGCCAGCGCCCAGCGCTCCTCGATGAGGGTCTCGGTCACCAGCGCCGGGTCGTAGACCATCGAGTTCAGCCAGTCGACGAGGCGCTGGCGGGTCGGGTCCTCGGTGAACTCCTGCAGCAGCCGGATGCCCTCGCTGGGGCCCGAACTGTAGATGTTGGTGCCGATACCGCCGATGGTGACGAGCTTGCCGATCCGGTCGGGGTGGTTGATGGCGAAGTTGATTCCGACGCCGCCGCCCATCGAGTTGCCGATGATGTCGACCCGCTCGAGCCCGAGCGCATCGACGAATGCCGGGACCGCGCCCTGCGCGTCGAGCATGGGGTGACCGCCGAAATCGTCACTGACCCCGAAGCCGGGGAACTCCAGCACCAGGCAGTGGAAGTGCTTGGCGAAAACGCCCAGGTTGCCCCGAAAGTTGCGCCACCCGGTCACCCCGGGGCCGGAGCCGTGCAGGAGCAGCAGGTCGGGGCCGGTGCCGGCCTCGTGGTAGCGCAGCACGCCTTTGTCGGTGCTGACCTCGCGCAGGGTGCCCTCGTAGCTGGTGTCCACCGGAGTATCCGATCACCTCCGGCGCGGCCGCTCAACAGCGGGTTCCGGTCATTGGTCACATCAGCCACAATGGTCACAACGTGCGGTACCCTGCTCGGTGACCCGTAGCCTGGTCGGGTCTGCCGGGGCACGCCGGGCGGGGAGCCCGGCTTTTCGCCGAAGGGGTGCCTATGACGCAAGTGTCTGACCCAGACGCTGCGGAGGCGATCACCGAGCCCGCCGCACCGGCCGACGTGCCCCTGACTCGGCGGGGTCGGCCCGTGCGCCGGTGGTCACTGAAGAACATGAGCATCCAGTCCAAGCTCATCCTGATGATGGTGCTGTGCACGGTGCTCGCCGCCGGCGTCATCGGCGGCATCGCCTTCCAGGCCGGCCGCGACTCGCTGCGGAACGCGGTGTTCAACCGGCTGACCGAACTGCGCGAATCGCAGACCCGGGCCTTGGGCGGTCAGATCTCCGATCTGAAGAACTCGGTGATCATCTACACCCATGGTGCGGTCACGCGGGATGCCCTCGAGGCCTTCAGTGCCGGCTTCAACGAGCTGTCCAACGCCCCCATCAACCCGGCCCAATGGCAGAACATCGTCGACTACTACAACAACTCGTTCATCAAGGAGACCGAGCGGTACAGCGGAACGACGCTGGACGCCGCGGCGCTGCTGCCGAGTTCCAACGCCGAGCGCTACCTGCAGGCCAACTACACCGCATTGCGCAAGAACGACGACAACGCGATAACCATGACCGACGCCCGCGACGGCAGCAAGTGGTCGGCGGCCAACGCCAAGTACCAGGATTTCTTCCGCCAGATCGTGACCCGCTTCGAGTTTCAGGACGCGTTGCTGATCGACGCGGCCGGCAATGTGGTCTTCAACGCCTACAAGGGCGTCGATCTCGGCACCAACATCGTGACGGGTCCCTACTCGGGATCCAAACTCCAGGCGGCCTTCGCCAAGGCGATGGCGTCGAACGCGGTCGACTACGTGGGCTTCACCGACTTCGAGTTCTACCAGCCTGCCGAGAACACCCCGACCGCGTGGATGGTGGCCCCGCTGCGCCGGGACGGCCGACCGGAAGGTGTTCTGGCGCTGCAGTTCCCGATCACCAAGATCAACCGGCTGATGACCTTCGACAAGCAG
The DNA here is from genome assembly GCA_020438785.1 of Mycobacterium sp. Taxonomy (GTDB): domain Bacteria; phylum Actinomycetota; class Actinomycetes; order Mycobacteriales; family Mycobacteriaceae; genus Mycobacterium. The sequence goes on from JAGQTW010000185.1 coordinate 3,408, forward strand.
TGGAAGGAGGCCGGGCTCGGCGAGACGGGCGAGACCATCCTGGGCGGCCCGGATGAGTTGATGCGGTCGGATTCCCGGCTGTTCCTCGAGGATCCGCAGCGGTACAAGCAGGCCGTCGTGGCGGCGGGCACCCCGCCGGACGTCGCCGACATGGCCATCCGGCAGGGTGGAACGACGTTGGTACAGCCGTTGTCGTCGCCGGCCAGCCGGTCGGCGCTGAAGGGTGAAACGGGCACCGTGGTCGCCACCGACTATCTGGGCAACAACACCCTGCAGGCCTTCGCGCCGGTGCCGGTCAGGGACGCCGACCTGCACTGGTCGATCATCGCCAAGGTCGACACCGCCGAGGCCTTCGTCAAGGAGGCGGCGTTCACCAAGACCATCGTGCTGGTGACCGCCGGCATGATCTTCGGGGTCTGTCTGCTGGCGATCCTGCTGGCGCAGATGTTCGTCCGTCCGGTCAGGCGGCTCGAGCAGGGTGCACAACGGATCAGTGCCGGTGACTACGACGTCGCCATTCCCGTCAAGACCGGTGACGAGATCGGGGATCTCACGGTGGCCTTCAACGAGATGGGCCGCAGCCTCACCGTCAAGCAAGACCTGATCGACCAGCACCGCAAGGACACCGATCAGCTGCTGCGCTCCCTGATGCCGGACGCCGTCGCCGAGCGGTTCAAGCAGGGCGAAGACACCATCGCGATGGAGCACCACAAGGTGACGGTGATCTTCGCCGACATCATCGGCCTCGAGCGGTTGCAGGTCGAACTGTCGCCCGAGGAGTCGCTGACCCTGGTCAACGAACTGATCCGCCAGATGGATGCCGCCGCCGAGCATCTCGGCATGGAGCGGGTGCACACCGTGCGCAACGGATATCTCGCCAGCTGCGGTCTCGCGGTGCCGCGATTGGACAACGTGCGCCGGACGGTGGACTTCGCGCTGGAATGCGAGCAGATCGTCGACCGGTTCAACGCCGACACCGGCCGCGAGCTCAGCCTGCGCGCCGGCATCGACACCGGCAGGGTGAGCAGCGGACTGTTCGGCACGCCGTCGGTGGTCTACGACATGTGGGGTGCCGCGGTCAACATCGCGCACCAGATCAAGAACGGCTCGCCGCAACCGGGTATCTATGTCACCTCCCGGGTGCAGGAAGTGCTGCAGGAGACCGTGGAGTTCACGCCCGCGGGCACGATCGCGGTCGATGGTGCGACCGAACCGGTCTGGCGGCTCTCGGAGAGTCCCTGATGTCGGACATCTTCGACTCGGCATGGTTCTACTGGGCGATCGGCATCGCGGTTGGCCTGCCGCTCAGTCTGGTCCTGCTCACCGAGTGGCAGCACACCCTGCAGCGCAGGAAGAGCTTCCTGCTACGCCCGGTGACGATCCTGCGCAACTACCTGCTGCCGCTGGGCGCGTTGCTGCTGCTCATGCTGGAGGCCAATCAGATTCCGCCCGAGGCCACTTCGGTGCGGGTGGTCAGCACGCTGGTGGCCTTCGTCGTGCTGGTGTTGATGCTCTCGGGTATCAAGGCCGCGCTGTTCCAGAGCGCTCCGGACGGCTCCTGGCGCCAGCGGATTCCGTCGATCTTCCTCGACGTGCTGCGCTTCGTTCTCATCGCGGTGGGTCTGGCGATGATCTTCGCCTACATCTGGGGCGCGAACGTCAAGGGTCTGTTCACCGCGCTCGGTGTCACCTCCATCGTGGTCGGCCTGACGCTGCAGAACTCGGTCGGCCAGATCATCTCCGGTCTGCTCATGCTCTTCGAGCAGCCGTTCCGCCTGGGGGACTGGATTCAGACCCCGCAGGCCAAAGGCAAAGTGGTGGAGGTCAACTGGCGGTCGATCCACCTTGAGACCAGCGACGGTCTGCAGATCACCCCGAACTCGGTGCTGGCGGCAGCTTCGTTCACCAATTTGAGCCGTCCGGCCGGCGAGCACTCGCTGACCGTGACGAGCATCTTCTCGCTGGACGATCCTCCGGACAGGGTGTGTGCGGTGCTGGCCCGAGTGGCTTCCGAACTGCCGCAGTGCGATCCCGACCGCTCGGCGAGCGCGGTCCCGTCCGGCGGGATGGAATATCACACCAAGATCCCGCTGAACTCACCGGCCGAGGACGGCAAGGCCAAGGCGAACTTCCTGCGGTGGATCTGGTACGCGGCGCGTCGCGAGGGCTTGCATCTCGACGAGGCCGAGGACGACTTCTCGACAATCGAGGCCGTCGCCGACGCGATCCACGACGTGGTCGGCCCGACGTTCCGACTGACCCGGGACGAGCAGCAGGATCTGATCTCACACGCCAAACTCGAGCGGTTCGGTGACGGTGAACTGCTGCAGCGGACCGGTGAGATTCCCGATGGCATGACCTTCATCCTCTCCGGCGAGATCCGGCTCACCGCACCCCTGGAGGACGGCTCGGAAATGGCACTCTCAACGCAGGAGGAGGGTGCCTTCCTGGGCCAGTCCGCGCTGACCCGCCAACCGGTGCTCGGCTCGGTCTATGCGCTCGGAGAGGTCACAACGGTGCACGTCGCGCGTGACAAACTGGCCGACCTGGTCCAGCAGAACCCGAAACTGCAGCAAGAACTCGGCCGCACGATCGAGGAACGGCGCGA
>JAGQTW010000002.1 GCA_020438785.1 Mycobacterium sp.
GAACTTCTTGGCCCACACCGGGTCGGAGGCGATGAACACCGGCAGCGCGTTGACGAACGCCACCCCGGCGTCGATGGCGCACTGCGCGTAGAACTTGTCGGCCTGCTCCGAACCCACGGGCAGGTAGGACACCAGCACATCGACCTTGTTGTCCTTGAGCACCTTGACCACGTCGACCGGCTCGTCGTCGGACAGTTCGATGGTGTCCGCGTAGTACTTGCCGATGCCGTCGAGGGTCGGGCCGCGCTGCACCACGATGTCGGTCGGCGGCACGTCGGCGATCTTGATGGTGTTGTTCTCCGANNGCGAAGATCGCCTCGGAGAGGTCGAAGCCGACCTTCTTGGCGTCGACGTCGAACGCGGCGACGAACTTCACGTCACGCACGTGGTAGGGCCCGAGCTTGACGTGCATCAGGCCGGGAACCGACGAATTCGGGTCGGCGTCCTTGTAGTACTGCACGCCCTGAACCAGCGAGGACGCGCAGTTACCGACGCCGACAATGGCGACCCGCACATCTGTCGACTGTGCTTGCGCGTGGTGCTCGGTCATGGACGTTCTCCTTCTTGTACTTCTGCGGCGCGGTTGAAGATTGTTGTATTGGTCAGGCCTGGTCGGAGCTGGCTTGTGCTACTCGTTCGGCGGCGATCAGTTCGTTGAGCCATTTGACTTCCCGCTCACTGGATTCCAAACCCAGCTGATGCAGTTGTCGGGTATAGCGGTCGAACGAATTGCTGGCCCGCGCGATTGCTTCCCGCAGACCCTCCCGGCGTTCCTCCACCTGACGGCGGCGGCCTTCCAGGATGCGCATCCGCGCCTCGGCCGGCGTCCGGTTGAAGAACGCCAGGTGCACACCGAACCCGTCGTCGGTGTAGTTCTGCGGACCGGTGTCGGCCACCAGTTCGGTGAAGCGCTGCCGACCGGCGTCGGTCAGCTGGTACACCCGGCGGGCGCGGCGCAGCACGGTCGTTCCCGCGGGTGCGGCGTCCTCGGCGATGAGCCCGTCGGCCTGCATCCGGCGCAGCGCCGGGTAGAGCGAGCCGTACGAGAACGCCCGAAACGCGCCGAGCAGCCCCGTCAATCGCTTGCGCAGCTCGTAGCCGTGCATCGGGGACTCCAGGAGAAGACCCAGGATGGCCAGCTCCAACATCGGGTCACCTCCTTTGCTCAACCGTTACGGTGCTTCGACACCTCCAAAAATTGTATCGAAGCGATATATACGGCGCCAATCGAGGCTGAAGTCCCAGCTAACCGGGGGTTACGGGTAGTTGACCCGCTTCACCGAACCGTCACCATCGAGCGAGATGTAGCCGCTGCCGAAGTCGCTCGAAACGTAGATCTCCACCGACAGGGTGCCGGGGGCGGTCGGATCGCGGCTCGGCTCGACGATCAGATAGGTGTTCTTCACGTCGCCGGGCTTGATGTTCAACGTCTCCGGCGCCCCGCGCAGCACGCCGACGACCGCCTTGGCGTCGAACTTCGACAGGTCGACCGGCGTCGCATCGGGGCTCTTCGGCGAGGCGGTCGGATCGTCCCAGCCGCCGCGGTAGCTGTAGTTCAGCGTGCGGCGGTCGTCACCGGGATCGGGCCGGTCCAGCGACGCATAGTCCGGGTAGATCACCAGCCGGTAGCCCATGGTGTCGCCGAACTTCTTCTTCATCTGCTCGAGCAGACCGTTGAGACCGCCCAGCGACTGCAGCTGCCGCGGCGGGGTGAGCACTACCGGCGTCACACCGTCGGCCCTGGCGCCGGGATCGGAGGTGAAGTTGAACGGCGACGGGGTGTTGCCGTAGAGCCCCCAGCCGATACCCACCCCCAGCAGCACCAGCACCGCCGCGACGGCGGCGCGCATGCCCCAGCCCCCGCCGCCGCCGGCGAGACCCGGCACCCGTGGCTTGTTCAGGTGCGGCAGCTGCACCGGCGCGTTCGCCGTCTGCAGATCGGAGACCAGCGCCTTGAGGTCGCCCAGGGTGGCGGCGTTGGTGGCCGCCTTGACCCGTTGCCCGTGCTCGGCCATCGACAGCTGGCCCTCGGAGAGCGCCGTGTCCAGGATCTGGCAGGTGTCGTTACGGTCGCTGTCCTTGGCCCGCGTGCTCGCCGTCTGACCTGTCGCCACGTCGATGATCGTAAGAGTTCGCGGCACGATGGCGCAGTTGAGGCGGTCGATCGGCACTCCCGGTCGGGTTGGTTGCGCATCGGCGCCGGGACCGCCGACGTACTCTGGTCATCGTGCGACTGCAGCGACAGGTGGTGGACTACGCCCTCCGGCGACGTTCCCTGCTGGCCGAGGTGTATTCCGGGCGCACCGGCGTCACCGAGGTCTGCGACGCCAACCCCTATCTGCTGCGCGCCGCGAAGTTCCACGGCAAGCCCAGTTCGGTGATGTGCCCGATCTGCCGCAAGGAGCCGCTCACCCTGGTGTCGTGGGTTTTCGGCGACCACCTGGGCGCCGTCTCCGGTTCGGCGCGAACCGCCGAAGAACTGGTGCTGCTGGCGACGCGGTTCGACGAGTTCTCAGTACACGTCGTGGAGGTATGCCGCACCTGCGAGTGGAATCACCTGGTCAAGTCATACGTGCTCGGTGCGCCACGCCCTTCGAAGGGCACCCGCAGACCGCGAGGCACCCAGACGGCGCACTCCGACGCGCGCACGGCCAGTGAATAGCGAAGGGCGCCCCGACCAGCCGGCCACTGAGGTCCAACCAGGATCCGGGGGCGATGGCGTGTCGAACGGTCCGCGCCACAGCAGCGAGGGTCCCACCACCAAGATGCCCGCCGCGAGTGGCCCGAGCGCACCCGAGCCCACTCGGCCCACGCCGCCCGACGATCGACTGACCACCGTCATACCGCCGGTCCGCGACGACATCGCGCCGGTTCCGCGCGACCCCATCGAGGCGGTGAAGGCCGCGCTCGACAGCCCCCCCGCGCCGCCCCTGAAGCGCACACCGCCGACGGCACCGCCGAAGCCGCCCGCCGACACCCGTCCGCCCGTCGAAAGTGGAGGAGCGGCGCCTCGGCCGCCGAAGTTATCCGAGCAGATCAACTGGCGGTGGGTGCGGCGCTCGCTGTACCTGGCCGCCGTCGTTCTGATCGTGCTGCCGATCGTGACCTTCGGCATGGCCTACCTGATCGTCGACGTCCCCAAGCCGGGCGACATCCGAACCAACCAGGTCTCGACCATCCTGGCCAGCGACGGCTCGGAACTGGCGAAAATCGTTCCGCCCGAGGGCAATCGGGTCGACGTCAACATCGACCAGGTGCCGGTGCACGTCCGCAACGCGGTGATGGCCGCCGAGGACCGCGACTTCTACACCAATCCGGGCTTCTCGCTGTCGGGCTTCGCCCGCGCCATCAAGAACAACCTCTTCGGCGGCGACCTGCAGGGTGGCTCGACGATCACCCAGCAATACGTCAAGAACGCGCTCGTCGGTGATCAGCGCTCGGGCGTCGGCGGTCTGATCCGCAAGGCCAAGGAACTTGTCATCTCGACCAAGATGTCGCGGCAGTGGTCCAAAGACGAAGTGCTGCAGGCCTACCTGAACATCATCTACTTCGGCCGCGGCACCTACGGCATCTCCGCGGCGTCCAAGGCGTACTTCAACAAACCGGTCGAGCAGCTCACCGTCGCGGATGGAGCGCTGCTGGCCGCCCTGATCCAACGGCCCTCCACGCTGGACCCCGCCGTCGACCCCGAGGGCGCCGCCGAGCGGTGGAACTGGGTGCTGGACGGCATGGTGACCATGGGGGCGCTGTCCAAAGACGAGCGCGCGCAGCAGGTCTTCCCGCAGACCGTGCCGCCCGAACTGGCCCGCTCGGCCAATCAAATCACCGGGCCCAACGGCCTGATCGAGCGTCAGGTCACCAAGGAACTGCTCGACCTGTTCAACATCGACGAGCAGACGCTGAACACCCAGGGCCTCCAGATCACCACGACCATCGACCCGCAGGCGCAGCAGGCCGCCGAGAACGCGGTGTCGAAGTATCTCGACGGCCAGATGCCGGAGATGCGGGCCGCGGTGGTGTCCATCGACCCGCGCACCGGCGGGGTGAAGGCCTACTACGGCGGATCCGACGCGCAGGGCTACGACTTCGCCCAGGCCGGTCTGCCCACCGGATCCTCGTTCAAGGTATTCGCGTTGGTGGCCGCCCTCGAGCAGGGCATGGGGCTGGGTTTCCAGGTGGACAGCTCGCCGGTGACGATGAACGGCGTCACCATCACCAATGTCGAGGGCGGCGGGTGCGGTACCTGCAACATCGCCGAGGCGCTCAAGCAGTCGCTCAACACCAGCTACTACCGGTTGATGCTGAAGCTCAAGAACGGCCCGGCCGACGTGGCCGACGCCGCGCACCGGGCGGGGATCGCCAAGAGCTTCCCCGGGGTGGACCACACGCTGTCCGAGGACGGTCAGGGCGGTCCGCCCAACAACGGAATCGTGTTGGGCCAGTACCAGACCCGGGTGCTGGACATGGCCTCGGCGTACGCCACCCTGGCGGACTCGGGGATGTACCACGCCCCGCACTTCGTCCAGAAGGTCGTCAACGCCGCGGGCGAGGTGCTGTTCGACGCCAGCGCCGAGGACAACACCGGCGAGCGCCGCATCGAGAAGGCGGTCGCCGACAACGTCACCGCCGCCATGCAACCGATCGCCGGCTGGTCCAACGGGCACAACCTCGCCGGTGGCCGGCCCTCGGCGGCCAAGACCGGCACCAACCAGCTCGGTGACACCGGGGCCAACCGGGACGCCTGGATGGTCGGCTACACGCCATCGCTGTCGACCGCGGTGTGGGTCGGCACAGTCGACGGCACCAAGCCGTTGGTGAACGCCTGGGGCGGACCGGTTTACGGCTCCGGCATCCCCTCCGACATCTGGAAGGCCACCATGGA
>JAGQTW010000186.1 GCA_020438785.1 Mycobacterium sp.
GAAGATGGCGCCGGTGCTGCGCCAGGTGTACGACCAGATGGCCGAACCGAAATGGGTGCTGGCCATGGGGGTATGCGCCTCCAGCGGCGGAATGTTCAACAACTATGCGGTGGTGCAGGGCGTCGACCACGTGGTGCCGGTGGACATCTACCTTCCCGGGTGCCCGCCGCGCCCGGAGATGCTGCTGCACGCGATCCTGACGCTGCACGCCAAGATCGCCGAGATGCCGCTCGGCGTGCACCGCGCCGAGGCGGTGGCGGCCGCCGAGCAGGCCGCGCTCGCGGCCCAGCCGACGATCGAGCTCAAGGGCCTGCTGCGGTGAGCGAGCAGGACAGGGAAGTCGTCGGCGTTCGCCGTGGCATGTTCGGCATCAACGGCACCGGCGACACCTCGGGCTACGGCCGGCTGGTGCGCGAGGTCGCGCTGCCGGGCAGCACGCCGCGGCCCTACGGCGGCTACTTCGACGAGCTGGTCGACCGGCTGGCCGAGGTGCTCGGCGAGGACGAGTTCGCAGCGGCGGTCGAACGGATCGTGGTGTTCCGCGACCAGCTGACCCTGGAGATCCGTCGCGAACATCTGGTGGCGGTGGCGCAGGCGCTGCGGGACGACGAGTCGCTGCGCTTCGAACTGAGCTGCGGGGTGTCCGGAGTGCACTATCCCGAGGACACCGGGCGGGAACTGCACGCGTACTACCCGCTGATGTCGATCACCCACAACCGCCGGTTGCAGCTGGAGGTGGCGTGCCCGGACGCCGATCCCCATGTGCCATCGCTGTTTTCGGTGTATCCGACGTGCGACTGGCACGAACGGGAAACGTACGACTTCTTCGGCATCGTGTTCGACGGGCACCCCGGGCTGACCCGGATCGAGATGCCCGACGACTGGGTGGGCCATCCGCAGCGCAAGGACTATCCGCTGGGCGGCGTGCCGGTCGAGTACCACGGCGCCCAGATCCCGCCGCCCGACGAACGCAGGTCCTACCACTGATGAGCGAACACATCATCGACGAAGGCGACGGCGTGATCGTCCTGGGCGGCCAGGACTGGGACGAGATCGTCGCGGCCGCCCGCCAGGGCGAGGCCGGTGAGCGCATCGTCGTCAACATGGGACCCCAGCACCCGTCGACGCACGGCGTGCTGCGGCTGATCCTGGAGATCGAGGGCGAGACGGTGACCGAGGCCCGGTGCGGCATCGGTTATCTGCACACCGGCATCGAGAAGAACCTGGAGTACCGCACCTGGACCCAGGGCGTGACGTTCGTGACCCGGATGGACTACCTGTCGCCGTTCTTCAACGAGACCGCATATTGCCTTGGCGTGGAACGGCTTCTGGACATCACCGATGACATCCCGCAGCGCGCGTCGGTGGTCCGGGTGATGCTCATGGAGCTCAACCGCATCTCCTCGCATCTGGTCGCGCTGGCCACCGGCGGCATGGAACTGGGGGCGATGACGCCGATGTTCTTCGGCTTCCGGGAACGTGAGCTGATCCTGACCGTCTTCGAGGCCATCACCGGGCTGCGGATGAACAACGCCTACATCCGCCCGGGCGGACTGGCCGCCGACCTGCCCGACGACGGTGCGGAGCGGGTCGAGGAACTGCTGAAGATCCTGCCCGGCCGGCTCCGCGAGCTCGAGGACCTGCTGACCGAGAGCTACATCTGGAAGGCCCGCACCCAGGGCATCGGCTACCTCGACCTGACCGGGTGCATGGCGCTGGGGATCACCGGCCCGGTGCTGCGCTCCACCGGGCTGCCGCACGACCTGCGTAAGTCCCAACCCTATTGTGGTTACGAGACTTACGATTTCGATGTCATCACCGACACCGGCGCCGACTGCTACGGCCGCTACCTGATCCGGGTCGGCGAGATGCACGAGTCGCTCAAGATCGTCCGCCAGTGCCTCGACCGCCTGGAGCCGGGACCGGTGATGATTACCGACAAGAAGCTGGCCTGGCCCGCCGACCTGAAGCTGGGCCCGGACGGGCTGGGTAACTCTCCCGAGCACATCGCGAAGATCATGGGCACCTCGATGGAGGGGCTCATCCACCACTTCAAACTCGTCACCGAGGGCATCCGGGTACCGGCCGGCCAGGTGTACACCGCGGTGGAGTCGCCCCGCGGCGAGCTCGGCGTCCACATGGTCTCCGACGGAGGCACCCGGCCCTATCGGGTGCACTACCGCGACCCGTCCTTCACGAATCTGCAAGCGGTGGCGGCGATGTGCGAGGGCGGCATGGTCGCCGACGTGATCGCCGCGGTGGCCTCGATCGACCCGGTGATGGGCGGTGTGGATAGATGAGCGTCGATCTGGTGCTGGGGCCGCGACCCGAGGAGCCCGGACCGCCGATCGGCGGGCGGGACTCGTATCCGGCCGAGGTGGTGAACCGGTTGACCACCGATGCGGCGACGATCATCGCCCGCTATCCGCACCCCCGTTCCGCGCTGCTACCGCTGCTGCACCTGGTGCAGTCCGAGGACGGCTACCTCACCAAGGCCGGAATCGCCTTCTGCGCAAAGCAGTTGGATCTCACCGACGCCGAGGTGGTCGCGGTCGCCACGTTCTACTCGATGTACAGGCGCACCGAAACCGGCCAGTACCTGGTCGGCGTGTGCACCAACACGCTGTGCGCGATCATGGGCGGCGACGCCATCCTCGAGGCGCTGGAGACCGACCTCGGCGTGCACGCCGGACAGACCACCGGCGACGGGCTGATCACCTTGGAGCACATCGAGTGCAACGCGGCCTGCGACTACGCCCCGGTGGTGATGGTCAACTGGGAGTTCTTCGACAACCAAACCCCCGCCAGCGCACGCGAACTGGTCGAGTCCATCCGCGCCGGGCAGACTCCCCAACCCACCCGGGGTGCCCCGGTGTGCCCGTTCACCCAGACCGCGCGAACCCTGGCCGGGGTGGGGCCGCAGACCGCCGACACCACCGGACCCGGCGCCGCGACGCTGGCCGGGTTGCGGGTGGCCCGGGAACAGGACGAGTCATGACACCGCTGACCCCCGTCCTGAGCAGGTTCTGGGACGAGCCCGAACCGTGGACGCTGCAGACCTACCAGCGCCACGAGGGCTACCAGGCGTTGCGCACCGCGCTGGGGATGAAGCCCGACGACGTGATCGCGACGGTCAAGGAGTCCGGGCTGCGCGGCCGCGGGGGCGCCGGCTTCCCGACCGGGACCAAGTGGTCGTTCATTCCGCAGGACGCCACCGGCGCGGGGGCCAAGCCGAAGTACCTCGTCATCAATGCCGACGAGTCCGAACCCGGCACCTGCAAGGACATTCCGCTGCTGTTCACCACCCCGCACTTTCTGGTCGAGGGCGCGATCATCGCGGCGTATGCGATCCGGACCCGGCACGCCTTCGTCTACGTCCGCGGCGAGGTGGTGCCGGTGCTGCGCCGGCTGCAGAACGCCGTCGCCGAGGCCTACGAGGCCGGCTACCTGGGCACGAACATCCTCGGGTCGGGCTACGACCTCGACCTGATCGTGCATGCCGGGGCCGGCGCCTACATCTGCGGTGAGGAGACCGCGCTGCTGGACTCGCTCGAGGGCCGGCGCGGCCAGCCCCGGCTGCGCCCGCCGTTCCCCGCGGTGGCCGGCCTGTACGCCTGCCCGACCGTGGTCAACAACGTGGAATCCATCGCCAGCGTGCCGCCGATCCTGCGCAACGGGGTGGACTGGTTCAAGTCGATGGGCTCGGAGAAGTCGCCCGGCTTCACGCTGTACTCGCTGTCCGGGCACGTCACCCGGCCCGGGCAGTACGAGGCGCCGCTGGGCATCACGCTGCGCGAACTGCTCGAGTACGCCGGCGGCGTGCGCGCCGGGCACGAACTGAAGTTCTGGACCCCTGGCGGCTCGTCGACCCCGCTGCTGACCGCCGAACACCTCGACGTGCCACTGGATTACGAGGGCATGGCCTCGGTGGGCTCGATGCTGGGCACCAAGGCGCTGCAGATCTTCGACGAGACCACCTGCGTGGTCCG
>JAGQTW010000012.1 GCA_020438785.1 Mycobacterium sp.
TTGTCCCGCGTCCAGGCGTACTGATGCAGGCAGGTGTGCGCGTCGGGCTCGAAGACGACGGTGAGATCCGCTGTGCCGTCGAGGAATCTCTCGTAGTCGGCGGCCAGCAGCGAGCCGGCGCGGTACTGCGCCGAGCCGGTGTACCAGTCGGTGCGGAGCTCGATCAGCAGCCACTCCCGGTGCACCGACAGCGACGCGTCGGTGGGTGCGTCGATCCGCACCAGTTCGCCGCCGCGCAACTCGAAGACCTGATCGTTGAAGAAGTCGACCGCGCGATGCACCAGCGTGCGCTCGTATCCGGGGGTGCGGTCCACCGATGCCGACACGATCACGTCGGTGACCGGTCCGGAGAACAACGTCTCCGCCTGCGACAGCGGCCGGCCGCGTCGCCAGCGCTTGACCACCCGGGGGTAGCCGGACTCGGTCATCGAGTCGGGACCGAAATCGGTTCCCACCAGCAGGGTGTCGGGGTCCTCCCACGCGATCTGGGACTTGGCCTCCGGAAGCTCGAAGCCGTCGGCGACGAATGTCCTTGTCGCCATGTCGAATTCGCGCACGATCGCGGCATCCGAGCCGCCTCGCGACAGGCTGATCAGCGCGCGGGTGTGGTCGGGCTCGATCACGTCGGCGCCGGCCCACACCCAGTTGGCGTCGTCGGTGCGGGCGAGCTCGTCGACGTCGATCAGGACGTCCCACTCCGGTTCCTCGGATCGGTAGTGCGCCAGCGTGGTCCGCCGCCACAGGCCGCGCGGGTTGTCGGCATCGCGCCAGAAGTTGTACAGGTACTCGCCGCGCCGCCGCACGTAGGGGATGCGGGTATCGGTGTCGAGCACCTCGAGGGCCTCGGCCCGCAGCTGCTCGAAGCGATCGTCGCGAAACTCGTCGATGGTCGGCTCGTTGTGCCGGCGCACCCAGTCCAGGGCGTCGTCGCCGGCGATGTCCTCCAGCCACAGATAGGGGTCGTCCGCCATGGCTGCCATTGTGGTCGCGCCGGTACTGTGAGCTGGGTTACACCGCCTTGGTCCCCCAGGAGTCCCGATGGCCATGACGAGCGCCCCACCGCGGGCCCTCATCACCGCGGCGGCCGCCGAACTCCTGCACGACCTGCAGCGGCGGCACGGGCCGGTGATGTTCCACCAGTCCGGTGGCTGCTGCGACGGCTCGTCGCCGATGTGCTACCCGGACGGGGAGTTCATCGTCGGCGACCGCGACGTCCTGCTCGGCATCCTCGAGGGCGCGCCGGTGTGGATCTCCGGTTCCCAGTTCGAGACGTGGAAGCACACCCAGCTGGTCATCGACGTGGTGCCCGGCCGCGGCGGCGGATTCAGCCTCGAGACGCCGCACGGCCTTCGGTTCCTCAGCCGTGGCCGGGCCTTCACGGCTGCCGAGAACGAGTTGCTGGCCACCGCTGCACCGCTGACCGGGGCGGACTACGAGCGGGGCCTGCGGCCACCGGAACGGGCCGGTCTGGTGGTCGCGGAGGCGGCGGACGCCTGCACAATCCCTGGTCGGCGCGCCGAGGTCGTTGAGCCGTTGTCCGGCCGCGGCGACGTATCGTCAGATGCGTGATACCCCTGCCTCGGGCATGGCTGCTCACAAGTGCATTGCTGATCGGTTGCGCGACCGGTCAAGTGGCCGCGCTGTTGGCCACCGTCGCGGTCACCGCGAAAGTCCGCCCGGATCTGGTGGTCGGCCTGGTCGTGGGGGTGCCCAGCGCGATCGGAATGCTGGTCATCCTGCTGTCGCGCCGGAGTTGGGCCACCGCACTCGGGGCGTTCATCCTGGCCATCGCCCCCGGGTGGCTGGGCGTGCTGCTCGTGATCCAGGTGGCCTCCGGTGGCTGAGCGGACCTCGCTGCCCTCGACGGAGCCGCATCCGGCGCCGATCTTCGACACCGGCCCGCACCCCGGTCCGCTGCGCCCGCTGGGCTTCACCGGGCTGGACACCCTCGACCCCGACGCGTTTCTGCACCCGGTCAACGGCCACGCCGAACCGGTCGCGGTGCCGGCCAAGCCCGCCGCGGCGCCCGCCCCGTTCGCGCACGTCCGGCGCTGGCAGTTCGTCTTCATCGTCGCCGCGGTGTGGGTGCTGGCGGCGGCGGCCGGGCTGGGCTTCTACTTCTGGTGGTACACGTCGCTGCACAAGACCGCGCCGTTGTTCGCCGTGCTGATGTACCTGATCGTGTGCACGCTGGCGGCGATGCTGACCTCGATGGTCCGGCGCAGACCGCCGGTGACGGCGCTGGCGATTGCGCTGATGTCGGCACCGCTGCCCTCGATGCTCGCCGCCGCCGTGCTGCACGGAGCGTATTACTTCGAATGGATCGCGCGCCCAGCCGTCGGCTGAAGCTAGGGTAGCGGGCGTGACTCACTATGACGTCGTCGTTCTCGGAGCGGGCCCCGGCGGGTACGTCGCGGCGATCCGCGCGGCCCAGATGGGCCTGAACACCGCCATCATCGAACCCAAGTACTGGGGCGGGGTGTGCCTGAACGTGGGCTGTATCCCGTCGAAGGCGTTGCTGCGCAATGCCGAACTCGTCCACATCTTCACCAAGGACGCCCAGACGTTCGGGATTAGCGGCGAGGCCAGCTTCGACTACGGGGCCGCCTTCGACCGCAGCCGCAAGGTCGCCGAGGGCCGGGTGGCCGGCGTGCACTTCCTGATGAAGAAGAACAAGA
>JAGQTW010000187.1 GCA_020438785.1 Mycobacterium sp.
TCTCGAACAGGTCGTCGACCATCTCGGAGAGCCGAATCGACTCCTGCTCAATGCGTTTGGCCGTCGTGAGTACTTCGTCTTCCTCGACCACGCCGTCCGTGATCGCCTCCGACAGCGCCCGGATGCCGGCCAGCGGGGTGCGCAGATCGTGGCTGACGAAGGCCACCAGCTGGCGCCGGGACTGCTCGGCCGCCCGCTCGGAGTCCCGAATCTCCTGTTCCCACACCATCCTTCGGGCCTGATAGCGGGCCAGCATCACCGCCGCAGGCAACGTCACCACCGACACGATGACCAGCACCACGGCGATGCGCGCGAACGTGCCGGTGATCATGAATCCGCTTGCACCGATCACCCCGGAGAACGTGGCCAGAGTCGGAATCAGCACCAACGCCACCATGCTGACGGTGAGCGACCAGGACCGGCTGACCCGGATGATCAGGCCGCCGATCAGCACCACCGGCAGGGAGCAGGCCAGAGCTAGTAGCGCGATTTCCACCAGTTCAAGCGGTGGCACGGTCACCGCCGCCGGCTTCACCGCGCCAGAGGTACCCACGGCCCCAGACCGTTTGTACGCGGTGATGCTCGCCGAGCTTGGACCGCAGCCGCTTGACGTGCACCGTCACCGTAGACAGGTCACCGAAATCCCAATGCCACACCTGCTGCAGCAGTTCCTCGCGGGAGAACACCGTGTCGGTGTGGGTCAGGAAGAACAACAGCAGGTCGAATTCCCGGTTGGTCAGGCCCACCGGCTTGCCGTTTACCGTCACCGCCCGGGCGGCGGTGGACACCGTCAGGTCGCCGACGGTGATCTCCAGCGGTAGCGCCGAGGTGGGCGCCGGGGTCCGGCGCAGCACCGAACGCACCCGCAGCGCCAGCTCGCGGGGGCTGAACGGCTTGGTCAGGTAGTCGTCGGCGCCGGCCTCCAGGCCGTTGATCCGGTCGTCCTCCTCGCTGAGCGCGGTCAGCAGGATCACCGGCACGCTGTAATTGCCGCCCTGCCGCAGCGTGCGGCACAGCGACAGGCCGTTCGGTCCGGGCATCATCACGTCCAGCACCGCGACGTCGATCCGTTCGGTGCCCAGCACCCGCAGGGCCTCGTTCCCGTCGCCCGCGACGGCGACCTCGAGGCCGTCCCGCTCCAGGTAGCGGCGGACGACATCCCGCACAACGGTGTCGTCATCGGCGATCAAAACACGGGTCGGCACACCACAAAGGGTAGCGCGCACCGGCCGCCACCTGCACCGACGTCATCGTTTTGTCATTCGCCGCCCCGCCGGCCCGCACCGCTCCCTAGGGTCTGAGGTATGCCCGACTGTCCGGTCACGGTGGTGTTGCCCTGCCTGAACGAGGCCGAGTCGCTGCCCACCGTGCTCGCCGCGGTGCCGTCCGGCTACCGGGCCCTGGTCGTTGACAACAACAGCACCGATGGCACCGCCGAGGTGGCACGCCGGCACGGCGCCGACGTGGTCGGCGAGTCGCGGCCCGGTTACGGCTCGGCGGTGCACGCGGGTGTCGTCGCTGCGGCGACGCCCATCGTGGCGGTCCTGGACGGCGACGGATCGCTGGATCCGGCGGTGCTGCCGCGGCTGGTCGACGAACTGGAGCGCGGCGCCGACATGGTGACCGGGCGGCGCCGCCCGGCGCGTGGCCTGAAGTGGCCGTGGCATGCCCGGGTGGGGACGGCCGCGGTGTGCTGGCGGCTGCGGCAACGGCACCGACTGCCGGTGCACGACATCGCCCCGATGCGGGTCGCGCGCCGCGACGCGTTGCTCGAGTTGGGCGTGACCGACCGCCGATCGGGGTATCCGGTCGAACTACTGGTCCGCGCCGCGGCCGCCGGCTGGCGGGTCGTCGAGGTGGATGTCGACTACGGCCCGCGCTTCGGCGGCAAGTCCAAGGTCAGCGGATCGGTGCGAGGAAGCCTCACCGCCGCTGTGGACTTCTGGAAGGCGATCTCGTGACGGCCGAGCCCCGGCAGCTACCGGTGACCGCACTGGTGGTGGCGAAGGCCCCGGTGCCGGGACTGGCCAAGACCCGCCTCGCCGCGTCCGTCGGGGCCGACGCCGCCGCCGATATCGCCGCCGCCGCCCTGCTGGACACCCTCGACGCGGTGGCGGACACCCCGGTCGAGGCCCGGGTGGTCGCGATGACCGGCGACCTGCGTCACGCCTGCCGTGCACCCGAGATCCGGGATCGGCTGGCCGCCTTCACGGTGGTCGAGCAGCGCGGTGACGACTTCGCCGCGCGCCTGGTCAACGCCCACGCCGACGCCGCCGCCGCGACCGGGCGCCCCGTCCTGCAGATCGGGATGGACACGCCACAGGTGAGCCCGGCGCTGCTCACCGACTGCGCCCGCGCACTGCTTAGCGCGCCCGCGGTGCTGGGCATGGCGAGCGACGGCGGCTGGTGGGTGCTCGGCGTCGCCGAGCCGGCGACGGCAAAGTGTCTGCTCGACGTGCCGATGTCGCGATCCGACACGGGCGCTGTAACGCTTCGGGCCCTGCAGCACACTGGTGTGTCGGTAACACTTGTGCCGGAGCTCCGAGATGTCGACACCGTCGACGACATCGTGGCGGTCCGCAACGAATGCGGGCCGTTCGGTCGGTTCGCTGCCACTACTCGCGAGGCGGGAGTTTGACATGCTCGGACAGCTCTACGAAGAGGCGTTGGGTGGTGAACGATGTTGGCTCCGGCACGACGACGGCCGGCGGCACCGACTGCCGGTGCACAGTTGGCTGGGCGGCCATGGTGCCGACCGCTGCTTCGACCGTGCGGTCGTCGAGCTCTGCCAGGGTCCGACGATCGATTTGGGTTGTGGCCCAGGGCGTTTGGTGACGCACCTGATCCAGCGCGGGATTCCGGCGCTCGGTGTCGACCAGTCCGAGACGGCGGTCCGCCTGGCCCGGCGCAGCGGGGCGCCGGTCTTGTTGCGCGACCTGTTCGACCCGCTGCCGGGCACCGGCCGGTGGGAGACGGTGCTGCTGGCCGACGGCAACGTCGGCCTCGGCGGCGATCCGTGGCGGGTGCTGCGCCGCGCGGCCGAACTGATCAGCGAGACCGGCCGCTGCGTCGTCGAATTCGAGGCCGCCGGCGCCGGGGTGCGCTCGAGCTGGGTTCGGCTGGAATCCTCCGACAACATCGGACCGTGGTTCCGGTGGGCGTCGGTCGGCATCGACTACGCCGCGTCGCTGGCCAGGGAAGTCGGCCTCGCGGTCATCGGAATACACCCGATCGGCGACCGGGTTGTGGCTACACTCGCGCCGGAATGACGACACCATGACCGCCCCCGCCAAGGCCACCTTGCGCGGCACCGCGGTGACGGCCCGGGTCGGGCTGGCACTCGGCGTCGCGGTGACCATCTGCTTCGTCACCGGATTCATCAGTCACTTCATCCAGCACCCACAGCCGTGGTTCTTCTGGCCGACGCGGCCGGTGTGGCTTTATCAGTTCACCCAGGGCCTGCATGTCATCGCCGGCATCGCCGCGATCCCGCTGCTGCTGGTCAAGCTGTGGTCGGTTTACCCGAAGCTGTTCGAGCGGCCCATCATCGGCGGGCTGACCCGCCAGATCGAGCGGGCGTCGATCCTGGTGCTGGTCGGCTCGATGATCTTCCAGCTGTCCACCGGCATCATGAACATCGCCCAGTGGTACGCGTTCAAGTTCTTCTTCACCACCAGTCATTACGCCATGGCGTACGTCGCGGCCGGCGCGGTGCTGGTGCACATCGGCGTCAAGCTGCCGATCATCCGCCGCGCGCTCGGCGAGCCGCTCGAGGAGATCCCGACCGGCGAGCTGAAGGGCCCGAGCCGGCGTGCGGTGCTCAACGGCACCTGGCTGGCCGTGGGTGTCGCCACGGTGCTCACCGCCGGGCAGACCATCACCTGGTTCCGGCACGCGTCGCTGCTGGCGCCGCGTTCCGGCAAAGGGCCACAAGGTATTCCGGTGAACCGGTCGGCGTTCGCGGCCGGCGTGCTGCGCAGCGCCCGGTCACCGGAGTACCGGTTGACCGTCGTCAACGGTGCCACCACCAAGGCGTTCACCGTGGCCGAGCTGGCCGCCCTGCCACAGACCACTCACCGGCTGCCGATCGCGTGCGTCGAGGGCTGGAGCGCCACCGCCGATTGGACCGGGATCGTGCTGGCCGACCTGATCCGCGCCGTCGGGGGAGACCCCGACTCCGACGTGCGGATGATCTCGCTGGAACCGCCCGGGCCGTACTCCCGCACCGTGCTGCCGGCGCGGCACGCCCGCGACTCGAAGACGTTGATCGCGTTGAAGTTGAACGGGGAGACCCTGGACATCGACCACGGCTACCCGGCGCGGTTGATCGCGCCGACCAGACCCGGTGTGCTGCAGACGAAATGGCTCAGCCGGATCGAGATCGTGGCATGACCGCCACCCGGGTGGTGCTGATGGTGGGCGGGGTGGCCCTCGGCCTGTACGGCGTGCTGCTGCTGATGGACAACTCGACCGAGGTGATCATCCGGATCGTGGCGTGGGCGTTGATCGGGGTGCTGTTGCACGACGCGGTGTTCGCCCCGGTGTGCCTGGCACTCGGGTTCGCCGGCCGGCGCATCCTGCCGCACCGGTGGTGGACGCCGATTCTGGTGGCCTCGTTGTGCACGGTCGTCCTTGTGCTGCTCGCGATCCCGGTCTACGCGAAACCCGGCCAGCACCTGGACAACCTGACGGTGTTGGACCGCGACTACCGCACCGGCTTCTGGATCGCGCTGGCCGTCGTGTGGGGTGCGGCGCTGCTGTACCTGATCGGCGACCGCGCGCTACCAGTTCGTGAAGATGAAGTGGTTGAGCAGCAGGGCGCCGATCACGTTGATGCTCAACCACCATCGCTGGGATCGGACCGGCAGCAGGGCCCCGGCGGCGAGCAGCCACACCTCGAACGGTAGCCAGATCCGTTCGGTCTCCGCCTTGGACAGCCGCGACAGGTCGGCGAACAGGATCGCGGCCAGGGCGGCCAGCACCAGCAGGTGGACGGCGGAGCGGCGTTTGATCGCGGCGATGTCGAACACGTGCCCGATCCCGGCCACTGTGCCCAGGCCCACCGCACAGACCACCGAGGCCAGGTTCGCCCAACCCCAGTACTGGAACGGCCGATTGTTCGCGATGCCCTGCCAATAGCGCTGCTGGACAAGGGTGTAGCCGTCGAACCACCAGAACCCGGCGATGGCGAACGCGCCTACCACGGCCAGTGCCGCGGCGACGACCGGGATCAGCGTCCGCACTGCGGCGCGGCGGTTCGGCGCGCAGATCAGCACCGCGACGGCCGGGAGCGCCATCAGCGCCAGTCCGTAGTTGAGGAAGATCCCCCAGCCCAGGAGCAGACCCGAAGCCGCACCGGTCAGTACCGCACGCCGCCCGGTGCCGCGAACCGCCAACGCCAGCAGTGCGATACCCCAGGCCGCCACGCCCGCGTAGTAGCCGTCGGCCGAAACCGCGATCCAGATCGCGGTGGGCGCGACTGCCGCGAACGGGGCGACCAGGCGTGCGGCCTGCTCGCCGGACAGCGCGCGAACGGCGACGATCACCGCCGCCGCCGCGCTGGAACCGACCAGCACGCAGAACAACCCGGCCCACGCGCCGCCGCCGAGACCGATCCGGTCCAGCCAGACGAAGGTCAGCAGCGCGCCGGGCGGATGACCGGACACGTGGGTGATCCACGAGTTGGGCTGGAAGTCCAGGATCCGGCTCGCGAAGGTGCGCACCGCTTCCGGGATGTCGGTGATGCCCGGGACCTGGCGCAGGTATTCGTGGCGGGCGGTCAGCCGCCCGGCGAAGCCCGGCTGCCAGCCGTCGATCATCGCCAGCGCGAACGCCCAGGCGAACGAGGTCGCCCAGGTGGCGAAGGTGAGCCGGCGCCAGGACAGCCGCTGGACCAGCGACTGGCCCGAGACGACCGCGGCCAGGCCGATCAGGATCGCGGGCACGGTGCCCCAGCCCATGTGGGCTCGCCACCAACCGAAGATGGGCGCCGCGTCGGCGAAGTCCCGGATCTGTTGGGGCGTCATCTTGACCAGCGGGGTGACGATGCCCAGGTGCAGGTCCGGAACCACGAACGCGGCGACGACGAGCAGCGCCCCGGCGGTGACCGCTACCGCCTCCCTGCGCCCGATGCTCACAATCGCCCAGCCTACGGATCGGCGGTGTGGCATTCTTCGAGAGTGTCCGCGCATTCCGCGGTACCACCTTCCGGGGTTGTGACGTTTCTTTTCACCGACGTGGAGGGTTCGACCCGTCGGTGGGAAGCCGATGCGCGGGCCATGAGAACCGCGCTCGCCGCCCACGACGAGGTCTTACGTAATGCGGTGTTGTCGCACGGCGGAATTCTGTTCAAACACACCGGGGACGGGGTCTGCGCGGCGTTCAGTTCGCCGACGTCGGCGGTGGAGGCGGCAGTGGCGGCGCAAGGAGAACTCGAGTTACCGGTCCGGATGGGAATCGCTACGGGGGAGGCGGAGCACCGCGACGGGGATTACTTCGGCACGGTGCTTAATCGCGCGGCGCGGCTGATGGCCGCCGGTCATGGGGGTCAGGTTCTGGTGGCCGACTCGACGGTCCGCCTGCTCAGCGGAGTCGACCTCGTCGATCTCGGCGACCATCGAATGCGAGACGTGCCTGGGCCGGTCGGGGTTTTCCAGGTACGCGCGCCGGGATTGGCGGTGGACTTTCCACCACTGCGTACGTTGAACCGGCGGGCGGGCAACATCCGCGCGCCGGTGTCCGCCCTGATCGGTCGGGATGCCGACCTGTTGAAGATCGCCGATGCGGTCCGCCGCCACCGGATGGTCACCCTCACCGGAGTCGGGGGTGTCGGCAAGACACGTCTGGCCCTGGAGGTTGCACAGCGGCTTGGTGGCGAGTTCCCAGATGGTATTTGGCTGTTGGAGTTGGCAACCGTGTCCGATCCCGATGCCGTTCCCAATGCCATCGCATGTGTCCTTGGTGTCAGTCAGCAACCGGGTAGGTCAGTCTCGGACAGCATCGCCGAGGCGATGGAGGGAAAGAATCAACTGTTGGTCGTCGACAACTGTGAGCATCTTCGGGATGCTGTGGCCGGATTTGTGGACACGATCCTTGTGCGCACGCGGACGGTGCGGGTCCTGGCGACGAGTCGGGAAGGTTTGGGGCTCGGCGATGAGCAGCTCTGGGCCGTTCCGTCGCTGGATGTCGATGCCGGAGTCGAATCCGCCGCCGTAGCTCTCTTCGTCGACCGTGCCCGAGCCCGCGTCTCAGATTTCGAGCTGAGCGGTGCGGCCGAAGAGTCGGCGGCGGTGGAGATCTGCCGCCGACTCGACGGGATTCCACTCGCGATCGAGTTGGCGGCGTCGCGGATGGCGTCGATGTCGGTGTCGGAGGTGCGCGATCGCCTGGGGCAGCGTTTTCGGCTGCTGGTCGGATCCCGGCGTGGACTGGAACGGCATCAGACCCTGCGTCACACGGTGGAGTGGTCCTTCGATCTGCTCGGGCCGGCTGAGAAGGAGTTGCTGCAACGGTGTTCGGTGTTCGCCGGAGGATTCGACCTTGCGGCCGCCGTTGCGGTGGCGGGATCCGAGGAGGCCGACGAATTCGAGATCCTGGACGCCCTCGATGCTTTGGTGCGCAAGTCGCTGATCGTGGTGCACCGGTCCTCCGACCAGACCAGGTATTCGATGCTCGAGACGATTCGCCAGTTCGCGGAGGAGCAACTAGTGGCCAGCGGTCTCGCGGACAAGATCCGGCTGGCTCATGCCGCCTATTTCGCTGCTCGCGAAGCCGATTTGGAGGCGCTGTGGAACAGCCCCCGGCAGCGCGAAGCCTATGCCTGGTTCCTGACCGAACTTCCGAATCTGCGCAGTGCCTTCCGATGGGCGGCCGATGAGGCGCAGCTCGAACTGGCCGCCGTGATCGCCACCTACGCCGCCTTTCTCGGGGCAGCGGTCGAGAATCTCGAGCCCGTGACATGGGTCGAGGAACTCATCCCTCCGGCGTCCGCGGTCGAGCACCCGAGGTTGGCCTTACTTCAAACGCTGGCATCGCAATGCTGGATGCCCGGCAGGGCCGAGGATTCCGCCCGGTACTCCGACGCCGCCCTGCAGACACTGAGTGCGCGTCCCCTCGCCGCGATGCCATTCGGCATGGACGGACTGCTGGGCGCCGGCTACCTGGTCAGTGGTCAAGCGGCTCGGGCGGTGGATTGCTATCGGCTGCGGCTCGCCTGTGGGGCGGATTCTAAAGGGCTCAACCGGGTCGGGTTGGCGTTGGCGTTGGCGGCGGTCGGTGACGCCGATGGTGCGCTTGCCGCCGTCGAAGGGGTCATTGGCGATCCAGGACTGAGACGCAATCCGTACGTTCTGTCGTTCGCGCAGATGGCTCATACCGCCGTGCTTGTCGGCATCGATCCGGTCCGGGCCCTCGAGGTGGCTCGCTGCGGCTTGGAGTCGGCACACGATAGCGGGAACCGTGCTATCGCAACACATTTGATGTCCGTCCATTCACTCGCAATGGCGAACTGCGGCGACCCGGTTGCCGCGCTGGATCAGATCTGTGCGGTTATTCCGCACTACCTCGACAGCGGAAACCTGACCAACCTGCGCTGCAGCCTGGCAATCTTGAGTACCATCCTCAGCCAGGCAGAGCGTCGCGACGCCGCTTCGACGATCCTTGGGTTCGCGGCCAATCGGTTCGTTCTCGCATCGATTCCCCAGACCGGAACCACCATAGCCGACCTGCAAGACAACCTTGGCTCCGATCGATTCCAAACCCTCAGAGTCCGTGGTGAGGCCATGACGGTTCCGGAGATCGTCGCGTTCGCTGAGCACGAGATCGCCGATCTGCGTGCGGAACTCGCCACAAAGTAGTGTCCGAGGCGGTCGTGTTGAATCGAGGCTTGCGAAGGCCTCACGGCCACATCGACAGGCGGGTAGCCCGCCGCTTTGGTTAAAGCCGCCGCTCACCCAACCAATTCTTGATGCGCTGCGCGACCGCCGGCCAGCCGGGCTCGAGCATCATGTTGTGTCCCATGTTCGGAAACAGCTCGGCCTCGGTGCCATACGCCAGGGCCGTCGCATGGACCTCGGCATTGGTGATGGTGCCATCGTCCGCACCACCCAGGACCAGCATCGGTGCGGAAACCCTTGTCGGCTTGGGCAATCGAATCATGGCGTCGAACCACACGGCGCGCAGGCTGTCCTGCCCTATCCGCACCGCGCAGGCGTCAACGATCTCCTGCGGAGTGCCACTGCTGAACAGTGTCTCCCGCGTCATCGGCGGTAAGAAGATGCCCTTCGGACCGGCGGTGAAGTTCGAGCGCACCGCGATCGCGGGATGCTTTCGCATCACCCGCATGGATGCCCCCGCTACGCCACGCGGCGGAACCGACGCGAGCAGCACGCCGGCCGGACTCGGGTGGGTCGACAGATAGTGCTGAATAGTGAAGCCGCCCAACGAGTGACCCACGACCACAGGCGGCGTATCGA
Organism: Mycobacterium sp.; assembly: GCA_020438785.1. Taxonomy (GTDB): domain Bacteria; phylum Actinomycetota; class Actinomycetes; order Mycobacteriales; family Mycobacteriaceae; genus Mycobacterium. The sequence continues at coordinate 9,474 of JAGQTW010000187.1, forward strand.
GGGAATCGGCCGCTGCGGCCACGTCGTCGACGTAGTCCGCGATCGAACAGCGGTGAAGTGACTTGGCTATCGGGCTTTGGCCATGGCCGCGCAGGCTCAAGGCCACCGCTCGGAAGCCGCGGTCAGCGAAGAAGTCCAGGAAGCCGTCGTCCCAGCACCAGGCGGCGTGACAGCCGCCGTGCACGAACAGCAGCGGCACCGGGTGCTCGTCGGTGCAGCGACCCTTGTCGATTGTCTCCAGCGCTGCCATGGCGTCAGTGTGAACCGTGGTCGTTACCCGCGCTAGGGTAATCGGATACTCGATGACCGCCCCGGACTCAGCCCGACCAGGACGACCACTGCTCGACGCTCACCGCGATCACCGGCCCGGTCAGCGAAACGGAATGGTATTGCTGGTATTTCGCGCGCAGCAGTTCGTAGCCGCGCGACAGCTCCGGCCCGGCCCGATGGATCACCGCGACACCGTCGGCCCGCACCCACCACAGCTGTGACCAGTCGTCGGCGTAGTGGTCGACCAGCACGCTCACGTGAGGGTTGGCCTCGATGTTGGCCAGCCGGCGCAACCGCTGCGTCGACTTGGGTTTGGCGTCGACCGCGGTGTAGATCACCGCATCAAAGAGTGCGAACACCACCGGCACGAGATGGGGCCGGCCGTCCGGGGTGACGGTCGCCAGCCGCGCGACGGGTGCGGCGGCGAACCGCTCGATCACACCGGGGTGGCGGGCTGTTCGATCTCCGCGGCCCGCTGGCTGGTGATGAAGTCGTCGATCAAGTCCACCACCTCGGTGGGCCGCTCCACCTGGGGGAAGTGCCCGACGCCGGGCATCACCTCGACGCGGGCGTCGGGGCGCGCCTCCAGCGCCGCGTAGGCGTGCTGGACCGGGATGATCGCGTCCTGTTCGCCCCAGATGGCCATGATCGGCATGTCGGCCCGCACGTTGAGCCGGTTCAGCGCGCTGACCGCCTGACCGCGGTAGTCGACGACGGAGCGCAGCGTGCGCAGGAACGCCTGCCGGGTCTCGGCGTCCGAGAACGAGCTGTAGGCGTTCCAGATCTCCCCGCCGCGCGGCGACTCGATGCCCATCTTGGCAAACCAGGACCGCACCTTCTCGCCGGCGGTCAGCACCGGCTGCGGCGCGATGATCGGCATGATCAGCTCGGCGCCGGGCGCCGACAGCAGCCGCAGCGTCCAGCCGACGTCGGGACCCAGCCCGCCGCTGCCGATCAGCACCAGCCGCTCGCAGTAGTCGGGATGCTGATAGACGAACTGCATGGCCACCCCGCCGCCGAGCGAATGCCCGACGATGGTGGCCCGGGCCACACCCAGCTCGTCGAGCAGATCGCGCAACAGCACCGCGAACGCGCCCAGCGAGTAGTCGCTGCGGGGCTTGGCGGAACTACCGTGCCCGAGTAGGTCGGGGGCGATCACGCGGTACTTGCGCGACAGCGGCCGGATCACCGACCGCCAGGTCTGCGAGCTGCCCGCCATACCGTGCAGCAGCAGGATCGCGTCACCCTGGCCCTCGTCCCGGTAGGCCAGTCGGTCTCCGTGCAGTTCGAGATACTTGAGCTCACCCATGGGTGTCGAGTCCCCTCGTAAGTGTGTCGATAATCATGTTGTTCACCAGCCATATCCGCCGGGAAGGTCGCCGCCGCCGGAGAAGCGCGCTCGGAGCGCCCGGCGGTCGATTTTCCCGATACCGCGCCGAGGCAGCTCATCGACGATGTGCAGTTCCCGCGGCGCCGCGGTGGCATCCAGCGATTGCGCCAGATAAGTCTTGACGTCCTCAAGGGTGGGTTCCGCCGAACCGGGTGTCAATATGACGGCCGCCACCACCCGCTCGCCGAGGCGATCGTCGGCGAGCCCGAACACCGCGCAGTCCGCCACCGCCGGGTGCCGCGCCAGCACCGCCTCCACCGGCGCGGGCATCACGGTCAGCCCGCCGGTGCTGATGGCCTCATCGATGCGGCCCAGCACCCTGAGCCGGCCGGACTCGTCGACGGTGCCCAGGTCGTCGGTGCGAAACCAGCCCGGCTCGGCGAACGGGTCCGGATCGGGCGGGTTGCGGTAGCCCTTGGCCAGGGTCGCCCCGCCGATGACGATGCGGCCCTCGCCCGGCTCGGCCCCGTCGTCCAGGCGCACCTCGACGCCGTCCAGGGGCACACCGTCATACACGCAGCCCCCGGAGGTCTCGCTGGAGCCGTACGTGCGCACCACCCGGACCCCGGCGGACGCCGCACCCTCGAGCACCGGCCGCGGCGCGGGACCGCCGCCGAGGAGGACCGCGTCCAGTTCGGCCAGCGCGGCCGTGGCGGCGGGGTCGAGCAGCGCCTTGGCGAGCTGGGTGGCCACCAGCGACGCGTAGCGCCGGCCGGAGCCCAATTCGGCTATCGCCGTTGGTAATTCGGCGACGTCGAAACCCGCCGAGACGTCCATCTCCACCGGCACCGTGCCGGCCAGCACGCTGCGCACCAGCACCTGCACGCCGGCGATGTGGTGGGCGGGGAGTGCGAGCAGCCAGGTGCCCGGACCGCCGAGCCGGTCGTGGCTGGCCGACGCGCTGGCGATCAGCGCGGCGGGGGTCAGCATCGCACCCTTGGGCGTCCCGGTGGTTCCGGACGTCGAGACCACCAGCGCGATGTCGTCGTCGATCTCCTCGCCGATCCGCAGCGCGGTCGTCAGCAGTTCGATCTCCCGCAGATCGGCGGGCACCGGGGCCAGGGGTGCGTCCCGGCCGTCCAATACCCCCTCCAGGGCGGCCAGCAGCGCGAGCGCGGACGGGCCGGGCGGGATGGCGAGCGCGCGAAGGGTGGCTATCCGGCTTCCTCGATATCTCTCGGGTCGTCCAGCGGCCAGCCGTGCGCCGCCAGCTTGGCCCGCACCCGCTCGACCTCGTCCGGGGTGGGCAGCCCGTCGGTGATCTGGGTGATGACCACTCCGATGTCGATGTGGTCGAACTCACCGCGATCCATCAGCTGCTCTGCGACGGCGATCACCTCGTCATCCGACAGCCGCCGGCGCAAGAGGGCGAACAAAGGCACCTGATCGGGCGTCGGGACACCTTCGGGGTAACCGGCGGTAATCCACGCCACGATCCTAGTGAGAAACTTTGTCACCGCGACATCTCCCGAACTCGGGCCTTCGAACGCGCCCAATCGATACCCAAATGCTAGTCGGCGTGCTCGCGCACTGCCGCCCTGGAGTACCCGAACTTCGGCGAACCCAGCAAATGATTGGCGCCCGCCGGGTGAACAACGGATGAACACCTCGACAGCATCGGCGAATGGCCAGGTTGACCGGATTTCGGTGACTTTCGGCAGCTAGTCAAAGTGTCCGATGGCACAGCAGAATCAACGCCATGAGCGCGGAGCTGATCATCCTGGTGCTTTTGATCGCCACGGCACTGGCCTTCGACTTCACCAACGGGTTCCACGACACCGGCAACGCGATGGCGACCTCGATCGCCACCGGGGCGCTGAAGCCGAAGACGGCGGTGCTCCTGGCTGGTGTGTTGAACCTGGTCGGCGCCTTCCTCTCGGTCGAGGTGGCCGTCACCGTCACCACCTCGGTGCTCAAGGTGCAGGACTCGAAGACCGGTCACCTGCTGCCCGGCATCGACGCCTCGACCGGGCTGACCATCATCTTCGCCGGCCTGATCGGCGGCATCCTGTGGAACCTCCTGACCTGGCTGTTCGGCATCCCGTCCAGCTCGTCGCACGCCCTGTTCGGTGGGCTCATCGGGGCCGGCCTGGCCGCCCTGGGCACCAAGGGCGTCAACTGGACCGGCGTCACCCAGAAGGTGCTGATCCCCGCGCTTGCGGCCCCGGTGATCGCCGGTCTGGTCGCCGCCTGCGGCACCTGGCTGGTGTACCGGATCACCCGCAAGGTGCTGGCGCGCCGCCGCGAGGAGGGCTTCCGGTGGGGCCAGATCGCCACCGCGTCGCTGGTCGCGCTGTCCCACGGCACCAACGACGCCCAGAAGACGATGGGCGTGATCGCGCTGGCGCTGATCACCACCGGACACCTCACCGGCGACGTGAAGAAGGACGGCCTGCCGTTCTGGATCATCTTCAGCTGCGCGGTGGCCATCGGCCTGGGCACCTACCTCGGCGGCTGGCGGGTCATCCGCACCCTCGGCAAGGGCCTGGTGGAGATCGAGTCGCCGCAGGGCCTGGCCGCCGAGGCATCGTCGGCGGCGATCATCCTGAGTTCCAGCGCCGCCGGTATGGCCCTGTCGACCACCCACGTCGCCACCGGCTCCATCCTGGGCAGCGGCGTCGGCAAGCCGGGCGCCGAGGTGCGCTGGGCGGTCGCCGGCCGGATGGCGGTCGCCTGGCTGATCACGCTGCCGGCGGCCGGCCTGGCCGGCGCGCTGGCGTACTGGCTGTCCTACTTCGTCAAGGACGTCACGAACTCCCCGCTGATGGGTGACGGGCTGATCTTCCTCATCCTGATCGGGGCGTCGTTCTTCATGTGGTGGCGTGCTCAGCAGCAGAAGGTCGACCACAGCAACGTCAACGCCGACTGGGACACCTCGACCAACTCCGTCGTGCCCGCCGAGGTCCGCGAGGCCGCCAAGAACGGCAAGGCGGTCAAGCCGTCCAACACGACCACGCCCAAAGCGTCGGTCTGACACCGGAATCAAAAGGACGCGACGATGACTTACTTCGAGTCGATCTTCAAGGTGCTCATCGTGGGCCTGGTGCTCGGCGCCGGCCTGCCCGCGGTGTTCGCGACCGGGATGCTGGCCTACTCGTTCGGGGCGGGCGGCGAAGAGGCCGACCACCTCATGCACAAGCCGAACCCGGCGCTGAAGATCATCGGGATCGTGCTGTTCCTGTTCGTGAGCTTCGTGATCATCACCGCGGTCGCGTGGATCACCCGCGCGACCGTCATTCACCACTTCGGTGTCGACCTGTTCCCGATGTTCCCCAAGAAGTGAGGTGCGATGACCGTCGAGCAGCAGCAGCAGTCGAGCCCGACGTTCCTGGAGAACGTCCTCGGTTGGTTGCACAAGGGTTATCCGGAGGGCGTTCCGCGCAAGGACTACTACCCGCTGCTGGCACTGCTGAAGAGGTCGCTGTCCGAGGACGATCTGGTGCAGGCCGCGCAGACCATCCTGCGTGAGAGCGACTTCGATACCCCGGTGACGCCGGATCAGATTCGCGAAGCCATCCGCGAGACGATCGAGAAGGAGCCGACGGCCGACGAGATCAACCAGGTCGCCGGGCGGCTGGCGATGGTCGGCTGGCCGCTGGCCGACCACAGCTGACTACGTCGGGAGCGTGGTGGCCAGCGTCGTCGGGGTGATGGTAATCCGCACGCTGTAGGACGAGATCGCCTCGCCGAGGCCCAAGAGGTCCGCCTCCAGGTGGTACTTGGCCCAGAACATCTTGTCGTCCCTGGGGTCGACGGCTTCAGCCGTCACCACCGCCTTGCCGCCGACGACGACGATGCCCCTGCCGCCGCCATCGGACTCCAGATGCAGGCTCACCTCGGGGTGCTCGAACACGTGCGTCACCCGGCCGGCCCGGGGCGGGCTGTAGACGGTGAAGGTCGCACCGTCGAAGTAGAACCACATCAGCGCCGGCGCCGGCATGCCCGTCGATGCCACTGTGGTCAGCCACGCGTAACGTGTGTGAGTGAGCTTCTTGGTGATCTCGCGGCTGAGATCGTCTGCGTTGAAGGGTATTTCAGTGACCTGGCCGGCGAGGCCGCGGAAATCCAGCTCACCCTCGGTGGCATTCATGGGGGCGGATACCCGCGACGCAATCACCCCGAAAAGCTAATCGGGCAAAATGATCTACGCCTTGACGGCGGGTGAAGTCCCGGTGAACGGCCGCGTTCAGCCGCGGGTGTCCCGCCGCAGCGGGTGGTCCGCGGGGATCTGCACGAAGATCAGCGTCACGCCGTCCGGGTCGGTCACGTGCATCTCGTGCAGGCCCCACGGTTCCTGGCGGGCTTCCCGCGTGACCTCGACCCCGCGGCCGCGCAGCTCGTCCTGGGTGGCGTAGATGTCGCGCACCTGCAGCCACAGCGCGCCGGGAAACGGTCCGCCCGGTGTCGTCGGCGCGCCGTGCCCGGCCAGCTCGATCAGGGACTGCCCGGCGTAGAACACCGTGCCCGCCCCGTATTCGCGGGCGATGGCCAGGCCGATGGCGTCGCGGTAGAACGCCACCGAACGCTGATAGTCCGCCGGGCGGAACAGGATTCGGCTCGCCAGGATCTCCATGTCTCTCCTCAGCTGGGCTGCATGCGCTGACGCTTGAGCATGCGGTTGAGCACACCGGGGGCGACGACGTCGAGCGCGCGCGCCGACACCGCGATCCGCGGCGCGATGCGCACCGGCCGGTGCCGGGCGGCGTCGATCATCC